>CANQBU010000077.1 GCA_947589615.1 uncultured Clostridia bacterium
ATCACAATCAAAGCAAGAGAAAGAGTAAATAATATCGTGGTTGCTACAAGCGAAATTGGGAATGTTTCAAATACTGTTCAAACATTATATACTAATTATGCGGAATCTAAAGAGACCTCAGTTTATGGGCAAAAATATTATATAACCATTTCTCCAAGCACCGTTGTAGATGCCACGGGGAAATATAAAATTTCTCTTGAATGGTTGGAGGCAGGCGGAGTTGTCGCCGAAGGCTGCCCTGTTGAAGTTTGGTTCCAAGATGTGACGCAGGCTAACGAATGGCGCAAAGTGAACTTTATTCAATCAAATAATGGATATGAAACAAGTGATGAATATTATATCAATGCTAAAAATGTCTATATAAAGGCGTCAGATACATTGACGGAACAAGCAGTCGAAAGACTTTCAATGACATTTACAAGCATTGATAATACTGATATTAGTACTACATTTAATCTCCGCCTTGTTCGAAGCGTATCTCTAGGCGGCTTTACATTTGAAAATGCAGATATAAAAATTGATTCAAGCGAAAATGAAGGCAATGTGGTTGTTAAGAAAGAATTTACAATTGAAGGGCAATCGGATATTGATGGACTTTATATTATAAACAATTCAAATGCCGTGGTTTTTGATAATATAAGAAAGGTAAGCAACACAAAGGATACGGTAACATTTGAATTAGCAGTAAGCCTAAAATCATCAAGCTATGGTCTTACTCGAGTGGATACATATCAAATCGCCCATAGGAATGGTTTGGTGACAACTCCATACAAAATTGATATATTCCAGCCTTTAAAATGGGCATCTATTCATTTGAACTCCGCTGAAAATGAATCAAATTCGGTGGTAGATTATGATGTGTCTAGAAAAACATATTCTTCACAGGGAACACTCATTGCAAGCAATGATAATGAAAGTATATCAAAACTCATGCTTCATAATGCTACAACAACTCCGCTTTTATATTATTTCAACTCAGTAAATGGAATTAACGCACAAGCAGAAATCAGTGTCGGATTCTTTGATTATAATGAAGAAGAGGGAGTTTATCCTTCTGTTGAAGCATTCAAAGATTTAATGAATAGCGACACGGGCTGTATGACTATAATCAATCAATCGAAAAATTCTATAAATTACAGTAGTAGGATTGCATCATTTAGCGGTGATTACACTTCTATTGTGACGAAGTCAACGGGATTTACTTATGCCGTAATTTCCTTTACTGGAAAAGGTATTAATGATGTTGATGATAATGGAAACTATACATTTGTAAAAATTATTCTAATTGAAAGTTTTGTAGCCCCAATGGGACTTGAAGTGAGACCAACGAGCAATAGGAACATATCTCTTTACTCTTTGGACAGTTTGGCAACAAGCGATGAGGCATTGACGAAACAAGATATAACAATAAGGTTTAGTAAACCTAATATTACCTATCATCAAATTTCAAACTTAGAGTTCGTTTCTAATGCTATGGAAGGGCAAACACCATCTAGTGACGGCATGATTGTTACATGGAACAGTGGGAACTATAGTCTTTCAAATATTACTATTACAAAAGACGGGATATCATTTACGATTCTTGCAAATAGCATTTCTGGAGAATCAAATAACATATTCAGAGATACCCTAGAGGTTCATTACACCGTCACTGATGAAAATGGAAGGGAAGTTTATGGAATATTTACAACCATAGATATAGTAATTCGAAATGCACAGAGAATTGAAAGCTTGGCTTGGGAGAATTATGATGTTGACGGACTATATTTTGAAGTAGGTGATACAAGTCCAAAATACATGATTTTAAGCACTGCACCAGCAAACGCAAAGAATAATACAATTGCATATGTAATAACAGACGAACAGGGCAATGTAAATACCACATTTTTATCAATAAATGATGCGATTTCCTCGACAACCTTATCTGTTAATCTTTCGGGTGCAATAAGCGAAGGTATGACGGGATATGCCTATATTCTTCCTGCCGATGCTATTTCCAATGGTCAAATAAAATATTATACAGCAACAAATGAAACGGCCGGATATGTTGATGTAAATTATCTTGGAAAAGAAATGAGCAGTGGCTTGACCTACTATGACTTTTTGGTAAACAGTGGTGCATACTTTATCTCAAATGCGACGGGAAGCACTGAGAAGAGAGTCTCATTTGGCGAAATTCTATTAAGAGTGAAAATAACTGTTGCAGATGGAAGAAATTTTGATTATGCATACAGAGTTTATGACGCAAAATCATTCATCGCAATGAAAGACCAATTTGTGAATGTTGTTTCAAAATTCTACACTATAATGAATAGTTTAGATCTTACAGGTTCAGACTTTAATTCATTTGATGAAATTACTGGAGGAATTCAAGGCAAAACAAGTGATGTAACAATTAAATTAGCGGGCAAAAATCTTGCATTCAAAAATAGTGGTGAAATAAGAAATATAACTTTTATTGGATCGGTAGACGCAAATGGTTTTGTCGTAGAAGACAATAGTTCAAAAATAACGAATGTAACAATTGACGTAAATGGAAGAAGTGCAAGCAAGCTCACTTCAAGCACATCTCAAAATGCTTTTGTTGGTGGCATCGCAAGCATAAACAAAGGTATTATAGATGGTTCAGCAGTGCTTGGCCTTACAATTAATGCTTCTAATTCGGATTATGTTGGAGGTATTGCTGGCAAAAACGAAGGTTCGATCTTAAATTCAAGAGTTGAATTTTATAACCTCGAAAATGGCTCCGAAGTTGAGGGTTACACATATTCTTCAAACACCTTTAAAGGTAAAATAGTCGGTGCAATCGTTGGGCAAATAGGTGTTAATTCGACTATCGACCATACTTTTGCATATGATTATACACTATCGGCGGAGAATTCAGAAAATCATGTTCTCGTAGGAACAACATTGGGCGCATTTGCCGGTGATTATGAAGGTGAAAACAATGAGAATCCTACTGCAAAGATTAATTATTCTTTTGCAGTGGTCGGCTTGACCGACGCATATGGCAGACGAGGAGAGTTCTATGACAACACGGACCCCAAAAAGACTGTTCTTTTAACAAACTACTATATTGGATACTATAATAAAACATTACTTTTAATCGATGACAGTGAAAACGAGGACGGAGAGATAAATCCAAACTTTGTATCTTCGGGTGAAGGCTTCTTAGAATATGTAAATGATGGCAATCATCATCTTAAGGGACTTTATCAAGATGAAAAAGTTGATGATATTGATTATAGTGTAAATAAGTATGAAGAAAATGGCTATTATAAATCACTTCCTGTTGACTCAACTAACGGAATAGTGTTCTTCTATAAATTGAAAGATAACTATATAGATTTAAATAGCGCACAGGAAAATGACTTAAATAGATTTAACACCATTTCTCTCGAACAACTTGTCGGAGAGAAAGTAAGCAAAAATATTATTGTTTCGAGTTCAAAAGTTAATACTGTTAAGGTTATCGGTTCGACATTGCAAATTTTAAATATTGGTGATATAGACCTTATATTATCATCGAAAATGGATGTCCAAAATAGCAAGACAATACATATTAAAATTGTTTATGCTATGTCGGAAATGTTATTGTCATGGACAGATCGAGGAGGAAACACCGCATATATTTCAGATGATTCAATTGTGTCGATTCAAGAGACAAAATCAAGAGATTATTTTGTAAGTTACTATCGACCTCAAGTATATCTTGGTGTATCGGCAAACGGATATGAGTTAAAGACAAATGATATAACCTTAGATGTTGTCAGATCAAGCGAGTCGGGATATCAACAAGTATGGGTTGACTGTGAAATTGCAAGCGAGAATACATTTAAAGTAAATGTAAAAGCAGGCGATGAAAAAACGGATTTTGTAGTAAGACCAAAGATATTTGAAGAGGCTGAATACCAAAAATCAATTAGTGATGAATTTGAGAGAAAATTCTCGATAAATCCAACAAAGGGAGTTATAACATTCTCAATAACAGGTGATAGTATTCCTATTACCCCATCTACAAACTCTAGCCTTCAGGTTGAAATAAAAACGACAGCAAAAGATGATAGTGTCTTACCTGTAATTAGTCTTAGGGATGAGCAACTCGAATGCGCAAGTGAAATAGACGAAACCCTTTATCATTATCATCTCCCTGGATCAACTCAAAATATAATCGATGTTCTTGTAACACTTGTTGACCAAAATAGAGATGTTGAGAGCGGCATGTATACATATGTTTATGATGTAAACTTTGCTGTAAGCCCATCATATCGTTCAAGTGTAAGCGAGGATATGGAATTTGAGGGATATATTCTTTCAACAAGCGGAAACTCAAGTTTAGATGAAGATGACACATTTAAAATCAAATTGACAAAGCAAAAGTTTACAAATATAGACATTATAAATAAAACAATTGCAAGTTCAACATACATGCGTGCAGACGGGCTTACAAACTTGGTTTATACTGGCGGGGAACTTTCTACAATTCTCGCACCAGGCAACAACTCAATTCTTGAAGTAAGCATAAACCCAGAATTTGCATTCTATGACCATGTAAGTTTGTCTTATAGTGGAACAACTGTTTCAAATGCTGTTTCACTAAGTGTATTATCATTGACGGATCAATTCGGAAGGATAATTGAAGCAAGCACAAGCACAACGCGTGACAGAGATTATTATATAGAAAGGGCAAGAAGAATAGACGGAGATATTGACACATCAAGATCGAACATGATAATATTCACTCCAACGGCTCAAGAAAAACTTTTAGGAAAATTATTCTTCAAGATTTGGATAAACACCAATGTAAATAGAGATACAATAATAAAATTTACTGCTACATTCTACGATTCAAACAACAATGCACTTTCTTTTGCAAACTACTATTTGACGGTGAGCTATCTTAATGAAGCAAGAATCACGATAGATGGTGATACGACTGCATATTTAGCAAAAGGTTCTTCTGCTGATATAAAAATAGAGGTTTTGTTAGATCAAGTTGTCGACAGTCTTGTTTTGGACGGTGTAGGCTTGCAGGGAATAAGCATGTCAGGACTTGGCACACCAGAGATTGATGAGGTCAGAGGAATAAAGACATATAATGCAAAGATTTATGCAAATTTATTCGCAAAGACGGCTGAAGAGACAAATAATACCTTATATGTTCAAGCAACGGTATCGCGAAGACTGAGCAGTTCACCTCAAAGTGAAATAAAAACCACAATAGCAACAGTAATAATTGTCGACTTTAAAATTGATGCCAACAATATTACAATTGACGGAAGAAATGATGGCGTGCTTAATATTTGGCAGGGCGTTCCAAAAGTAATCAATATCGGATACAATTTAATTCCTGAATCTTATATAAATCCAGGAGATGAGGCAAGCGAACGTGCAATTGCCGATATAATGAAACAACGAAGCATCTTCGAAGAAAACGGATATTATCCACTTAAACAAGACTTAAATTCAAAGAATTATTATATTAACTATAAATATGATAAAGGAAATTTGAACAGCGAACCATTGACCCTTGCAAATAGATTGTTCTATGTTGAAGGAAATCAAAGGACTCCTATTACAAAAGAAATCGCAAACATGCCATTCGAGGTTATAGTAGACGAAAATGACAGCAATTTAATCTCATTCAAAGGTTTGAGAGCACACATGAGCGTAGAATGCGTGCTTGAGACATATGTTTCTGCAGGCGGGCACACCGAAGTTTATGAAACATTCTTTACTGTATATGTTGAAACATATTCAGACCCAGATGTTCCTCTTCTTATTTCAAATGCTACTGAATTTAAGAACTTAGCACCAGTGGACGGACAAGAAATTAAGACAAATGACTATATTTTAATAAATGATATTGTTCTTGAAGATTATGTTCCATTTGACACTTCATTAATAAGCAGTTTAGATGGAAATGG
>CANQBU010000078.1 GCA_947589615.1 uncultured Clostridia bacterium
TTCCTCAGAAATATCAACTTTTTCAACTTCTCCAATAAGAATTTTTGTATTTTGAGGAACTTCTACATTTGCAAGTTTTGCAATGGTGACCGCAGTTTGACCTACTATTTTCGCATTTAATGCGCCATTTATAATAATTGTCTTACGAACTTTGTCTATTTCATCATCTTTTAGAAAATAGCAGCCTCTTTTTTCGAATTCGTCTTTAACTTGCTTGTAAATTTTTTGGTCAACTATAACCGATTGTTCAGAAGCACAAATCATGCCGTTATCAAAAGTTTTTGAGTGAATTATTGAGTTTACGGCTAGCACGACATCAGCACTTGCGTCTATGACAGCAGGCGTATTTCCAGCGCCAACTCCAAGTGCCGGCTTTCCGCTTGAATATGCCGATTTAACCATGCCTGGACCACCCGTGGCAAGAATTATATCCACTGACTGCATAAGCAGTGTTGTAAGTTCTAGTGAAGGAACATCTATCCATGCAATTATGTTTTCTGGTGCGCCCGCCTTAACCGCCGCCTCCAAGACTATTCTTGCCGCCTCAATCGTCGATTTTTTCGCACGTGGGTGTGGGCTTATGATTATTCCATTTCGAGTTTTTAATGCAAGCAATGTCTTAAAAATTGCAGTCGATGTCGGATTAGTGGTCGGTATAACCGCTCCGATAACCCCAATAGGTTCGGCGATTCTCTTATATCCATAGGCTTTATCATCTTCAATTACTCCGCAAGTTTTTTCATTTTTGTATTTATTGTAAATGTATTCGCTCGCATAATGATTCTTGATGATTTTATCTTCCACAACGCCCATGCCCGTTTCTTCAACCGCCAGTTTTGCTAGTGGAATCCTTGCGTTATTTGCCGCAATTGCAGCCTTCTGAAAAATTTCATCTACCTTTTCTTGAGAATATGAAGAGAATTCTTCTTGTGCCTTTTTAACCTTTTCAAGTGTCTTTTCTAGTGTTTCCACGCTGTTTACAATGCCATATTTTTCCATTTATACCCCCTATAGTTTGCTATTATTTTATGTAAAATTTCATTGCAATGTCTTTTCGGCAAAATTCCTTTTCCGTTTTTAGTATAACATTATTTTAATTTAAAAACAAATTTTTAAACAAACATATATAAAAAGTTATTAAAAAACAAGAAACATTTTGTTTCCTGTTTCAGGTGTAGACAAATTATCAGACTGAACAAAAACAAGTGAGGCAAGGCTCGGAAAATGTCCCGAAGCAGGAGTTTAGTTCGCCTAAATGACTGTTTCGGGGCGTTTTACAGTAAACACAGCAAGCAAAATTTGCCAAATTTTTGCGGTCACGCAGTTTTTCTTCAGTCTGAAACAAGAAACATTTTGTTTCCTGTTTTACTCTAAATCTAAATAATTGCAGCCATTTTCAATAAAAGCGTGAGCATTTTTATCGTAAAATAATCCATATTTGAAAATTGTGTTTGATTGCTTTTTAATATTTTTCTTGTCAAATTTATATCTTTTACAAGTTTTTTCAAGTGATTCGTCAACATCTTGAGCCCAAATCATATTTTGATTATCATTTGTCACATAGATATATTTGAAATTAGTTCCATCAAGTGCATGGCTGTCTAATTTTAATTCATCATTTCCTCTTCCGAAAATTAATTGAGTATTCAGGCAACCAGAAAATGCCGATTTGCCAATTCGTTTAATCTGCGAGGGAATTAAAATCTTTTTAAGTCCTACGCACCCTTCAAAAGCATAGTTACAAATTTGGTCAACATAATCAGCAAATTTATATTTCGTCACAGGTGGTCTTGTCATATTTAATGCCTGATATAAAAAGCCTTCATTTCTAAAATCAAAATTCTTTATAGGTCGAAAACCCTCGGGCAAATCAAGGTCCTTTGTTTGTGCACTATTTAAAAATGCTCTTAAGAGTGAGCCAGCCCAAATATGTGGATATTCTTTTTCATGGTCATTGCCTGGAAATACCGGCATTCCACCCATAATTATCTTTTCACAATCGAGAATAAGTTCATTTGTCCCTTTTTCAAGGTCATCATAATTTGCAATTTCAAAAGTTAAAGGTTCAACTTTTACCCACATCTTCGCAGGGTTGTCATTTTTGCTTCCCATAGAAGATATTGTCCCGTCTTGATATTCATTGTAATTATCACACAATTCTGTTGTGCGAACATATCTTTTTCCTTTATATATAAATTCACTATTTTGCTTAGGTGAAAAACCGCATTGGTTTATAACACCATTTGTGGTGTAAAGTCTTCCCGTGCATTCCATTCCGTTTTGAAGTTTCCCACCATTATATGCCTCTTCTAGTTCTTTTCTTAATTTTTCACTAACTTTTGTTTGAGGAAAAGAGCCAAGTTCTAATGTATAGGAATTTTTGGATTTGCTTTTTGCAGGAACGCCAAAGACTTCTTCAATATCCTTTAACGACAATTTTTTATCAAATGCAAGTGTTATTGATGGGCTGGTCCCAATATTGGTGTTATAACTTCTCGCACTCTGAATTGGTCGATAAAATGAGCGAATATAAACGCCTAATTCATCTGTCGATCTAATCCAATACCAAGCATAGTAACACCCATCATTATCTCTTTTGGTATTATATTGCATTAAACAGTTCATAAAAGCAAAATCTGTTGCTGATTTTTCTTTTAATTGTAATCGTTTGTCTTTTTCAGTATCTTCAACGCTAAGCACACTTACATTATCATGAGTCGTCAGCATTTTGTCTTTATCTTTGTTTTGAGTCGTATATGTTTTGTTCTCTCTTGGAACAACATATTTTGTCCAATCGCAAACTTTTAAAGCCATCTTTCCTCCTAAATGTAGATGAATATCTTATTGTAATTCCTCATATAAGCCATTTCCAGTGATCTTCGTCTGATTTTGATTGGTTTTCTTTTTGGCTTTTGGCTGTGTTCCATTTTGTAAATCAGTATCTATTTTTTCTTGTTCAGCAACACTTGGATTTAATGAATCTTTATAGAATTTATATAATCTTTTAATACAATCTAAGGACTCGCTTTGCTGCTCTATATAATCTTCTTCAAGGCTGTTATCTTCATATCTAGAATATATCACATCTGAGCCATCTTTTGCAATATAGACATAATCAAATTTGCCTCCACCATACTTTAAATCTCCACAAACTTTGACATTTGAGATATCTTCAAATTTTACCTGGTCACAATATTCAAAGTTGCCGTCCTGCACTTCAACAACACTTGCAGGAATAACAAGTTCTTTAATATTGCAATCTCTCTTCCAATGAGTAAGAGCATTTTTTGAAATATATTCTATACCAGGCAATATATTAATTTTTTCTATATTGTCACAACGATGCAATGCGTATTGGCAAATTCCTTTTCCCACTCCAATTCCACTACTGAAAGTAACTTCTCTCAATGGTTCGCGCGCCTGATTTAGTGCTTCATATAATAGCCCACACGTTGAAAAATCCCAATTGAATTTTGCCATATAGTTTGGGTCCTTATCAAGGTCTCGCGAATTTGCACTGTTTACAAAAGCCCTTATCATTGAATTTTGCCATTTTGCACAATTTACATCGGTATTATTTGGATAATATGGAATACCTGTAAATATTTTATCGCAAACAAGATTAAGTTTCTTTGCGTTTTTAATCTCACTCGTTGTCATGCCATAAATTCTAAACTTTAAAGGCTCAACTTTATAAACTCCTTTCCCCCACTCCCTGCATGTGCCATCATAAATGTATCTTTTACCTTTATATTCAAACTCAGGAAGTCTGCGCATTTCATATATACCAGTATTTGAGTTAAAATGAATTATTGTATATAACTTCCCAGTTTGAACAAGTTTTCCGTCTATTTCTCCATATTTTTTTGCAAGTTCTTCCTCTTCTTGTTTGCTAACTTTCGATTGTGGATAAGCACCAACATTGATTGTATGATAAACTGTATCCCCGTCTTTAACCTTCTCAATTTTCCCAAAAATTGACCTTCCTTTAAATGAACCTACTTTAAATGGAAGTTCTATTGTAAGTGTTGGACAGAAAGAATAACTTGCGTCTGAAACTACTGCCTTTCTATCTATTGGAACAAAGCCAGCTGAAACTATTTTTGTGCTTGAGGCATCATACTCTTGCCTTAGTCTAGATTCATAAGTATAATCTTGATAGTAATTCATATCAAAATCACTCAGTTTTTTGCGTGCCAAACTAGTTTTGTTTTCACATTTATCCAATATCGAAATTTTATCAGTTATCGTATAACCATTCTCGGTTATTTCTTGTGGAACAATATATTTTGTAAAATCTATATCTTTTGCCATTTTTTCTCCTTAAATATATATTAACATAAAATTTATTATTTGTAAAGGGGGAAACTAAAAAAAGAGCTTGTTTCTAAGCCCTTCCATTAATTTTGTGGTCGCTTTTTGCGGCGATAATAATAGTCAAGTTCGTCAAGCATATTTTGAGGAATTGTTCTTAAAACAGGAAATGCAACAGAATTGTCCATTCTTTTTACAAACTCATTTATAAATTCACCAGAATTTTCAAAACTTTCCTTTGAGAGATTCTCAATTTTATCATATCTGCTATGAATTTGCGCACCGCCAATCGGTGACCTCTTTATAAATGATATCGCAGGCACTCCCTTATCGGCAAATGACGATGCATCTGAGGAATATATCTTTTGAATTGCCTCGACGGCAACCCCCTTTTCATACCCTAAATACTTGACATAACTTACAAGTTCCTTTTCTGCCGTGATTTCGGCATAAAGTGTGCCCAATGTCACTCCAATCATGTCTACATTTACGCATAATCTTATTTTTGACAATTCGCTTTCATGTTTTTCAACATATTTTTTTGAACCAACGAGCCCTATTTCCTCGCTTCCAAACCATATAAATTTCATTGTTCTTTTTGGAGGATTCTCTAAAAAATAATCGAGAATTCTCATAATCATTGCACAGCCTGAAGCATTATCATACGCCCCCTTTGAATATGGAACAGAATCATAATGCGCCGTGAAAACAATTTCTTCATCTTGTTTTTCGCTGCCAATCAATTTTGTTATTATATTATAACTTTTAACCTCACTTTTTATAGGTTGACTTACAAGCCTTACCCTTTTAGGCATCTGTTTTACCAATCTATCGCCATCTTTAAAAGAAATAAATACGACGGGAAATTTGCTAAAATCATCTTTACTTGAATGATACGGATTTATCTCTATCTCTTCATTATCTATTTGCCCTGAGCATAAAATCAACCCCTTTATCTTTTTCTCAATAAGAATCTTTATTATATTTTCATCAACATATCTTCTATGATAAAGGCAAATTTTCCCTTCCAAATCTTGAACGCTTGCATCCATATATGAGGATATATACGCCAATTCTCCTTCTTCACCTTCATCACTTGTCGACATACTGTTTACCGCACTTACAACCTGCGAAAACTCCTTACCATCAACAAATAGTTTGCTTTTCTTTGCCTCGAGACCATCTATCGTAAATTCCTCAGTTTCAACCTTTAAGCCGCGGTCTTCAAGTTCTTTGACAATTATATCTCTTGCCTTATGCTCGTTTTCACTTCCACATATTCTTTCAAAATACAATTTTTCTATCAATTTATAATTATCTTTCATTAATATTCTCCTTAAAAATTTAAAAATGTGTGAGGGTTTATCATTATCCCATTTTTTATAATTTCAAAATGAAGATATTCTCCATTATAAGTCCCAATATTTACACCCCGATTAACTGCTTGTCCAACTGAAAAATTACATTTTGCCAGATTGTCATAAATCATGTAAACATTATCCTTTTGAATGTTAATCGTGATTTTATATACACCGTTGCTCTCTTCAATATTCAGAATGCTTCCGCCTTCAACCGCAAAGACATTTTTTGATGTG
>CANQBU010000079.1 GCA_947589615.1 uncultured Clostridia bacterium
TTCCTCCCAATATTTAATGTTGAAATTGCACTTTAAAATTATTTACTCGCAATTTTTTTTCAAATAGTGACCGTAATTTCCTCTTTTAAATTATAACCTACTTACAATTATAAATCAAATAATTTTTTAAAAAAGTTTGTATAATATTGTCGTTACTACACACAATAATAATGGAGGTTAATCATGAGCAAACAATACAAACCAGGTGAACAAGCACCAAAAAGTGGAAGCTATTCTTGCTATGACGCTAACGGAAAATGTGGCGGAAGCACCCAATTAAAAAAGGGTCAAAGATTCCCTGCTACACAACATAGCGGAAGCCATTACGAATTTGATGGCCAAGAGTAACCTTTGAAGAAGAGCATCATCAGATGCTCTTCTTTATAGAAATACAAAACGACTGCAAATGATACTGTCCCGCTCTTTTTTATCCTTTTTAATTGACAATTCATACAAAATATGTTATATTTAAGAATAAGCAAAGGTGGCCGAGCGGTTTAAGGCGCACGCTTGGAAAGCGTGTGAGGTGTTAAAGCCTCCACAGGTTCGAATCCTGCCCTTTGCGCCAAAAATTTTATGCAATTTATTATTTTCACTTGCAGCAAGAAGGTAGCTCCTTGCTCTGTTTTGCACTCTTAAGATTTAATACAAAATAAGGAAGGTTTTATGCTTGGGGCAATAATTGGAGATATTGTAGGCTCTATTTATGAATTTAATAATATTAAAACAAAGGATTTTAAATATTTTTTTGATCCTATGGCTCATTTTACAGATGATACAGTTATGACTATCGCTATTTCTAATGCTCTGATCAAGGCACAAAAAGAGAAAAATTTACAAAAAGAAGCAGTCTTACAAATGCACAGATACGGACATCTTTACCCCGATATGAGTTACGGAACCCATTTTGAGCTTTGGTTGAAAAGCAAACACCCTAAGCCTTATCACAGTTACGGAAATGGAGCCGCAATGCGAGTAAGTCCAGTTGCGTATTTTGCTCATAATATAGAAGAAGTGAAAAAATTTTCTTATGATGTAACTTCAGTTACCCATAATAGCAATGAGGGAATCAAAGGTGCGGAGGCGGTCGCCATTTCAATATTTATGGCATTACAAGGAAAAAGCAAAGAAGAAATAAAACAACATATAGAAAATAACTACTATTCTTTAGATTTTAATTATGAAAATTTGAAAAAAGAATATAAATTCAATGAAACTTGTCAAGAAACTGTTCCTCAGGCTATTTATTGTTTTTTGATAAGCAAAGATTTCGAAGATGCTATCAGAACAGGTATTTCAATAGGTGGAGATAGCGACACTTTATGTACTATAACCGGAAGCATCGCTGAAGCATTTTACGGAATCCCCGAAAATTTAAAACAAAGTGCTTTAACATACCTTGACGATCAACTTAAAAAAGATTATAATAAATTTTTAAAATACAAAGTCTAGCAATATCTGGTATGTTGAATGACATATATAATACAATATACGAGAAATAATACTTTAATTACAACTTCCAAATAAAAATAAATATGCAAAAAAGCTTCGCAGTATGTTGCATAAAAAATTCCATGTTTAAACATGGAATTTTTTATGCTCTTATAAATCCATTTGCTAGTAAGATTCCACCATCTATGCAAGCGGAAATTATTAGCCAAATAGTTGCAAGCAAAACCAAAATATATATTATTCTTTCTATAATTTTGCTTCCCATTGAAATCCAAGCAACTAAATTAAACTCGAATAAACCAACAAGCCCCCAATTTAATCCTCCAATCAAAAGAATTATGAGTGCAATATAATTTACAACTATCATTATTTTCCTCCTTAAATTTATTATTGCTAAAATTTAAGGAATTATACAATTATTTAACTCTAAAACTTTGGTCTATTACTCCACCACCCAAACATATGCCTTCATCTGTATATAAAACCACAAATTGTCCCGGAGTGATAGCTCTTTGTTTTTCTTCAAAATCAACCTTAATATGTTTTTCATCCAAAATCGTCACTTTAACCACTTGATCAGGTTGACGATATCTGAATTTAGCAAAACAATTAAATTGCTTTTCTTGTGGCAACTCAGGAATCCAGTTCATTTCACTTGCATACAAGCCTTCACTATAAAGGCAATCTTCGTCCCCTTGTGTAACATACAAAATATTATTTTCTAAATCCTTTTTGACTACAAACCAGCGTTCACCATTTCCGTCTTTACGACCACCTATGCCCAATCCGCGCCTTTGCCCTAACGTGTAAAACATCAAACCATCATGTTCCCCGACCTTGTTTCCTTTAAGATCCAATATATCTCCTTTTTGAGCAGGCAAATATTGACTTAAAAATTTTTTAAAGTTTCTTTCTCCGATAAAACAAATTCCTGTGCTATCCTTTTTATCCGCTGTAGAAAGTTCCAATTTTTTTGCTATCTCCCTTACTTTTGGTTTTTCAATATTTTCTAATGGAAAAATGACAGCAGCAAGCTGTTCTTGATTTAATTGATTTAAAAAATAAGATTGATCTTTATTAAGGTCATCTGCTTTTGCAAGATAATATTTCCCATCTTTTTCAATTTTTTTTGCATAATGTCCAGTTGCGATTTTATCTGCTCCCAGCCTTCTTGCTTGTTCCAGGAAAGGTCCGAATTTCACCTCCCTATTACATAAAACATCGGGATTTGGAGTCCTTCCTTTCTTATATTCATCCAAAAAATATTCAAAAACTCTTTCATAATATTCTTTTGAGTAATTTACAGAAAAATATGGAATTCCAATTTTATTACAAACTCTTTTTACATCTTCATAATCGGTTTCCGCAGTGCATGAGCCATCTTTTTCTTCCCAATTAATCATAAATAAGCCAATCACTTCATGCCCTTGCTCTTTTAATAAATAACAAGCAATAGAGGAATCAACTCCTCCACTTACTCCCACTACAATTCTCATTTATCTTCTTTATCCTCACTTAAAATTACATTTTCATCCACATCGATAGCAACAGGAATTTTAAACTTTTTAAATATAACTGCAATTAAATCATATGCCCAAACCAATAGAAAAAGTCCTCCGATTGTAGATAGTGCCGCAATTAACCTTCCTCCATCAAGGTCAACCAAATATTTATTAAAAATTACATAACTCATAAGCAATATTGCATTTATAAAAAGAATAATACCGCGAGTATATCTTCCTACATAAAAACAGTGCCCTCCAAAAATTCCCACAAAAATTGTGAGCAACAGTAATTTTATATAACTTACATCGCTTGGAATGCTATTCGTTTTAATAATAAAGTCTTTGTCATGTCTTCGTATTTTTTTCTTTGCATCCTTATTGGTCGCTATTTCAAGTCTTGAAAAAATAAGTCCACAATCGGGACAACTTTCCATGCCTGTTAAGCACTTTATTCCACATCTAGGACAAGTAAAAGTTCCATTATTATTCCTTATTTTCATATAAAAATATTAGCACTTAACACTTCTTTATGTCAAGACAATTTATTTTATTTTTTCTCTGCTTCTATTAAAATAAATATAACAGCACTTATCCTTTGGGCAAATTTTTAAAGCCTGAGAGAAGTATTCTTTTGCCTGTTCATATTTTCCCCCATCATACATCATAACACCTTTTTCGAAAGTTGCTTTTGATTTTATTAATTGACTAGACAAATCGCGTGGCAAATTATCCAAATCCTCAAACATAAAAATCTCTTTTTCATCGTAAGTCATTTTTCCTATATATCTATATAAAAATTTATAATTTAATGGTAAATTATCTAGTGTACTTTTTGAAAATATAAGCCTTAATGACATATTCCGACATATTTCATCAAAGCGCTCTAGTTTGTGAATATTATAAGTAATAGATATCGGAAAATCGCTCTCACTGTCCGATGAAGAAAAGGTAACTTCCTCCGTTTCTAAAACAATACGAGGTATAACTAATGGATTTTGTTTGTTTTGTCTATTTTTAATATTTATCGACCTTGAAATTGAATGGGCACAATCAATTGCATCTTCACTTTTTAAAAAAATTGCTATTATTCCTCCATTAAAATCCTTATCAACATATCCATTAAACTTTCTAATGAGTGGAGATATTACATTGAGATAGGAATTTAAAAAATTATAATTTTCTTCCATCGTTATTTCTTTTTCATTATAATGATTACTGCTTAATTTTACGGAAATTAAAGTTACAATTTTTTTTAGCTGTCCGCTATTTTTCAATTCATTTATATCGTTCTTACCTAATAATTTTATAATTTGTTTAGGTAATTTAGTTGAATTTCCATCATTTTTCATCGTTTTATCTTTAAATTTATAGTTATTATTGATCTTATTAAGCCCATGTTCTATTGCAACAAACTGCTTTCCGCCTCCTATTTTTAATTTTTCGTCTCTTACTCTTCCATCACCTAATCTTGAAACTATTTTTTCAACCTTTCCGATAGGTTTACATATAACAAAATAATTAAAAAATAAAATGCCAACAAAAATCAAAGTCAAAAGAACAGCCCATAAAATTGTATTATATAAATTATCTTGGGAAATATTCAATAAAAACCTCATAGATTTTGCTGTGGTGTTTTCAAATGAAGTTAATTCTGCAAGTAAAAACAATGCAAGACCATATAAAAGAACAAGTGGTGCACTGGAGAAAAATAACGCTTTGTCTAATGGTTGGCTCTTAATAAAACGAATAAACAAAATTGAGCCCAATATAATTGAAATAATCATTAAAATCAGTGCAATAATACCCTCAACTTTAAATTTAAATTCAAAGCCATTATCAGTCGGAATTATGCCTTGAAATAAATATTTTCCCATAAATAAAGATGGAATTAAAACTAGGATATATAATATTAATAAAATTTTTGTCGATTTTTTCATAAATCTATTTTTTGCAAAACAATTATTTGTATACATATTGAATAAGATTGCTAAAATCGCACATATTTATTATGAGGAGTTAATATGGACGAAAAAGAATTAAAAACAGAATACATTAATGCAGTTTACCAAAACACAAGGACAGCAATACAATCTATCGAGGACATTATCACAAAAGTTCAAGATGATAACTTTAAAAAAGAGCTCGCATCTGAAGAAGACAAATATCTTCTTCTTGAAAAAGAATGCGAACTTCTCGCCAAAGCAGAAAAAATTGACGGTATAAAAGACAATAATTGGTTTGAAAAAGCTAGGCTATGGAGTTCTATAAATCTTTCCACTATGACAGACAAAACCAATCGTCATATTGCTGAACTTATGCTTATGGGGACATTTATGGGACTTATCACATGTTACAAAGATGAAGCAGATCATCAAGGCGTTTGGAGTGAACTTGATGAAATCCTTTCAAAGCTTAAAGATCTTGAAAGAACAAATATTGATAACCTCCTACCTTTTCTTAACTGATAAAATATCTTCTAAAGATTGAGTTAAAGGATATTTCAATGATAACAATTTTACTTTATCCTCATCAAGATATACTGTTCTATCGTTAGACAAAACAATAAATATTGTATATCTAGCAGGTTCAATGTGTTTTAGTAGTTGACCAATCGTAACACTATCATTAATGGTTAGAAAAAAAGGCTTGGAAAAATTCTTAGTCTTTTTTTTATATAATGATAAAAGTTGAAATTTACTTTCATATTTCGAGTCTAAAATGCCTAAAATCATAAACACAGCACACAAGCATAGGCTTGGATTAAAACTATAAAAGCAAGAAATAATAAATAAAGTAAATAAAATTATAGATATTAAAACATTTAAAATCATGGATATTTTTATTGCTTTTTTCCTTGACTGAAACTTGGATAATACACCCACAAAAACCCGTCCGCCATC
>CANQBU010000080.1 GCA_947589615.1 uncultured Clostridia bacterium
GAGTGTTTGTAAGTAATGGTGGAAAAATATATGAAGAATTAATAAAAAGGAAAAAAATCAACACAAAACTAAAAAAATATGATAAAATAATAGCAAGAAATATAAAAACAGACGTTGAAGAAACAAAGACATATACATTTGAAATTGAAAAAACTGGAATGCATAGCAATATAAGAAAAATACTAAGTAAGATAATGTATGGGTAAATATCAAAAGTGGTGTTTTCCACAAAAAGTTTATGCTGAATTTACATAAAAATATTGACATCTAGTCATAAAATATGATATAATCCTAAATAGATGCTGAAACACGGCAAAAGCATCATATAGGGGGATAACAGCATATGGAGGTGCAACAATGAATAAAACCTTAAAAGTTGTAGTTGCATCCTTAATGATTGTTGCAATGTTGTTGATGTGTTCTGTGAGTGTACTCGCGGCAACTGAAACTGTCAAAGAGGGAATGACTACAACGACAAGCCAGGTGGTACAGCCTATGGCTAACACGAGCGCTTTTGTGACCGTGTTGTGTGGCGAGACTACTGGAGCGCCAATTCAGTTACCTAACTATATTGGCTTTCAAAAGGAGTTTTTCGCGACTGCAACGACTGACATCACAGATGGAGAAATCAAGATTCGTTTGGTTAATCCTAAAGGGTTAGACTACGGTCTAATAACTATGGGTTCTAATGATTCCATAAGAAAAACTTTCCCGTTGCCTACTGCAGGGGTATGGCACGTTTATGTTACGGCTATCGGCACGGCAACTCCCGTAACGGTAAAGTTTGGTTGGAGTTAGGAAATCAGGCATTTAGAAGTTTATAACAACGTTATATCCCCCTATAGATGGGAGTGTGTTCTATTACACTCCCATTTATAATAAAAAATAATAAGTAAATTTTTTGATTAACATTTCTCAAATTATTTAAATTTATAATTTATAAATTTTATTTCATTGAGGAGGTATTCATGGAAAAAAAGAAAAAAAATAAAATAATAGCAATAGTATTAGTAATAACAATATTAATATTATGGATTATATTTATTATATTTGATTGTATTAGAATAAATAATTCTGAAATGGAGCTAAAGCCATTAATAACAATTATGCACACAAAAGAAGTAACTAAGCGTGGTGAACTTAGAGACAATTATATAGGCTTAGGATACTCGGTAACGCACTATCGTTATGGAATAGGATATGGAACAAGAGTTAGGATGTTTTACGTATTTCTTTTACCGCGTTTCAATGCAGAGTAGAAGGATAAAAAGTGAATAAATTAAATATATAGATTATATTGTGTTAGAAACAATAAATTAAACTTTTCAATAGAGAGCAGTATATAAACTATTTGTGTACTTGTATATTATAAACTTGATTTATAGCAGTATTGATAAATTCTTTACTGCTATTATTTAATTTTAAGTAAGTTAAAAGCACATCTTTATCAATAGGTTCAATATAATCATTATTATTAGAAAAGAAATCTGAAAAGATATAATTAGGTGTTATATCTAAACAATTACACAATGAAATTAATACAGAAAAACTAAAACTAGAATGTCCTGTTTCAATAGATGATATATGATTAGTAGAAATATTACATTTTTCTGCAAGACTTTCTTGAGTTATGCCTTTAGAAAGTCTTGCAGTTTGTATTCTTTTACCAATTATTATAGATATTTCATCAGATTTCATAGTTATCACCTTTCAATTAAATATAACAAGATACAATAAAGAAATGAACAAACTATCAAAAATATTATTTCAAAATATCTATAAAAACATACATTGTTAATTATCTAGTTTATTTTTTACATCTTTGAATAAATCTTCAAAACTTATATTTAAAACTTGTACAAAGCCCCATAATTCATAGTCTTTAACAACTCTTTGATTAGTTTCTATTCTCCAAATGTCATTCTTATACATAGAAATTCCCATCAAATTTAAGTCTTTGATTAAATCAGCTTGAGAGAAATGTTTTTCTAGTCTAATTCTTCTCAAATTTTCTCCAATAAAATTAAAATTTCCATTAATTTTTCTAATAGACATATTCTTTCCTCCTATATAACAAGTCAATTTTACCTTGAATTGAATGACAAAATGACTACGAGATAGAAGAAAAAAAGGCGTAATGTGTTGTTTTTTTTTTAAAATAATATTATAATAATAAAAAAAGAAAATATCCGTATCACAGATAAAACATGTAAAAGGAGGAGATGAGTTGAAGGAAGATAAAATAAAGTTAGATAAAGCAACTCATGATTTTATTTATGAAAAAACGATAAATTTAAAGGAATACTTAGATGAAAATGATTTTGATGTTATAAAACTTTTACATATTAAGTTAAAAAGCTCAATGTGTTCTGAATTTGAATTCAAGTTATTAATGTATGATTTATTTGAGTATTATGACTTTGAAAAACTAAAAAAAAGTAATGAATTATCAGAACATCAAAAATATTTATTAGAACAATTTGAGGCTAACATAGAATTTGAAAAACAACTTTATAGTGAAGGAATTATAAAGGAAGTATATAAACGAAAAAGTTTTAGAGGGACAGGAGTAAATGAACAACGATATGAAGAAACTTTATCAAAAATAGAATATATAAACTATTGTATAAAAATTGACAAAGTGATAGATAGGGCTATTAGAAAAAGTGTAGAAAGAAGCGAAAGAATAAGCAAATCGAAATTGAAAAATGAGTAATTTATGAAAACGGTAGAAAAGAAATACAAGAAATGACTAAAAGTATCAATTTGTAAAATTGTAATTAAAGAAAATAGATTGTCATAAAATTACAAGTATGTTATAATACGTTATTATAACCAAACAAGGAAATTTAATTATGAAAGTGGTATCATGGAATGTAAATGGCTTAAAGTCTGTAATGCAAAAAGATTTTATAGAAAATATAAATCAGCTTAATGCTGATTTTATTTGTATACAGGAAACGAAAATAAGTAAAAAAACAGAAATAAAAGTAAAAGAATACTATCAATATTATAACTATTGCAAAAAGGCAGGATATTCGGGAGTTGCAATATTTACAAAAGAAAAACCTATAAATGTCTTAGTTGGTATAGAGATAGAAAATGAAGACGATGAAATAGAAGATATAGATAATGAATCTAGGGTAATAACTCTTGAATATGAAGATTTTTATATTGTGAGTGTGTATGTTCCACATTCACAGGGAAGATATAGTTATAGAATGAATTTTGATTATAACTTTATAAGATATATAGAGAAATTACAGAATAAAAAAGATGTTATAATATGTGGAGATTTTAATATTTGTCACAAAAAAATCGATGTGTGTGATTTTGAACGTCATAAATTTTTAGACCACTTTTCTGATGAAGAAAGAGCAAATTTTGAGGAATTACTTAATCTAGGGCTTATTGATACATACAGGTATTTGCATCCTCAAATGAGAGAATATACATTTTGGAAACATAGTGATAGTAGAGATACAAAAAAAACAGGTTGGCGATTAGACTACATATTAATATCAGAATATCTAAAAAAAGATATAAGAGAAGCAAATATTTTTAAAAATATACAAGGGAGCGACCATTGTCCGATTGAACTAATAATAAAAATATAAGGAGAAACCAAACAATGCTAAATAATGTAATGTATATCGCAAAAGGGTATATTAATACAGAAAATGCAAAAGAGTTAGAAGACATAGTATTTGTAAGGGATGATATGAATGACGAACTTTTATCGAAGATATGGCAAAATTACAATTTTGAAAAAGCAGAAGAGCAAGTATTTAATTTACAATGCAAATTAACAAAAGCCACAATAGCACATAATGACAAAAATATGTTTTTGTATCAAACCAAAATAGTACACTCGACAGAGGCAAGGATGTTATCAGTAAGGAAAGTTGCAGAAATCACAAAGGCAAAAGCTCGGAATTGATGGAGTAATACTTAGAAAAAATGCAGATAAAATGAAAGCAGCAATTAGATTAAATAATGGTAAATATATAGCAAAACCATTAAAATATTTTACATTTACAGATGATAAAGCAGGAAAAAATAGAATAGCAGGTATTCCAACAGTTTTTGATAGAGCTATGCAAGTCCTATATTCATACGCATTAGAGCCTATAAGCGAAGCAAGGGCAGACAGGAAATCATTTGCTTTCAGAAAAGGAAGGAGTCCCCAGCAAGCACATGCCTTTATTATACATGCCTTAACAGATGTTGATGCACCAGAATGGGTGCTTATAACCGATATAAAATCATACTATAATTCAATTCCTCATAGATGGTTAATAGATAATATACCTACACATAAGTCTGTTTTAAAACAGTTCCTAAAGTGTAAATATGTTTTTGATAAAGAGATTTTTGAAATAAATGAGGGGATTTCATTAGGCTCTAATTTAGCAACAATCTTAGGAAATATGACATTAGACGGCTTACAATTAGAACTATATAAATTACAAGGAGACACTACAAAGGATTATAATAATGGCTATTGTGTACGTTTTGCAGATGACCTATGTGTAACGGCAAGAACGAAACAGGATGCGGAAAAATTTAAAGATGTAATTGAAAATTTTATAGCAGAAAGAGGTCTAGAGTTATCTAAGGAAAAAACGAAAATAGTAAATATCAAAAAAGGATTTGAGTTTATATCAAGATATTACTGTAAGATTAATGGAATAGTTAGATGTATTCCAAGTGATAAAGCAGTAAAAAACTTTGAAAAAGAAGTAGAAGAATTAATATTTTCAAAAAAAAGTAATTGGTCACAATGTGAGTTAATAAGAGAGTTAAATAGTAAAATATCAGGCTTTGTAACATATCATAAGTGTGAAGAATCAGCAGAAGTATTTAAACATTTAGACATTGTTATTAATGCTTTATTATTAAAGTTCGTAAAACAACTTTATCCTCAATTATCTATAACAAAATTACAGAATAAATATTGGAAAAAGGACTTATTAGGGCGAAGAATTTTTGCTATTCCAACGAATAAAAATTTGTGTGTTCGATGTATGGAAGATACAATATTGGTGCAGGAAAAAAGAATTGATGCATCCAAAAATGTATTTATAGATAGGGAGTATTTTAAGGATATAGACAAAAATCGAGATATACAAAACGTAATAGGAAGATACAGGAGAGTATGGGACAGACAAGACGGAAAATGTTTTATTTGCAATAAAAAGATGGAACGAGAGGATGAAAAAAAGATAATATATATAAAAAATTCAAAAGATAAAAGTATAAAAAATATGGCTTATATACATTTGGACTGTGAACATTCAGTCAACGAATATATTAAAATAGAAGATACAAGCAATTCGGTTAGTATAAAACAAATAATTAGAGAGATAGAAGAAACTGGAATGAATGATTTTAATAAAAAAGGCAAGTTCTTTAAACTTACAGACTATTTTCACAATCTGAGAAAAAATAAAGTAATGTTAAAGTTTAAGGACATTGAAAAAATGTGCAAGTGTAAATTGTGTAGAACAGCATATAAAAAGGCATCATACTTTAATGATACAAGGGCAGGAGGAATTGCCAGAAATTGGGAAAGCCAAGGATATAAATTGACTAAAATTGATATGAAAAATCAAAAATTATACTTTGAAAGAGAAAATTATACACGAGGAAAAGTGATAATACCAAACTTTATATATAGGATAGACCTCAGTATGGAAGTAGTTAACAAGACAAATCAATTCTTTAAATATATGGAAGAAACATATAGATTAGGGTAGAAGAAAAACATAGTGTGAAAGAAATGAGAAAATGTCCTAAAAATGTCTCTTTTTATTCCAATTTCCTTATTGACTTTGAGCCTCTTATCC
>CANQBU010000081.1 GCA_947589615.1 uncultured Clostridia bacterium
CCATAATATACATCATAGTCGCTAATTTTTATAGTTGATGTTCTGTAAGATATAATTTTTAAGCCATTTTCATCGAGAATTGTTTCTATTTTATCTTTAAACTCATTATAATCGCTCTTTTTCTCTAAATCATAAACAGTTGATTCTATTTTGTTTTCGTTATTTGCGTAAATTTTAAAAGAACTATATCCTGCAAAGTCACTTCCCAAATTAAAATTAACCGTGCAAACAATTATTAAAGCTACAAGCATTAAAACTATTGGTCCAATTATATAATAAATAAAGTTTTTGCTGATGTTTAATTTGCTATCTTTAAATTTTTGATCTAAGTTTTTAAGCATTTTCCACCTCCTTTTGAGATGAAAGATCTTCTTCTTTTATGATTTCTACTTCATCATCTTTTAATTCTTTAATATTTTTGTCTCTATATAAATGAAGTTTCTTTGCTTTTGTGCTGTTTATTTTTAGGTAGATGCTTATAAACCATCTTAAAAGAAGTTGAGTGCAAGCAAATGTTAAAATGCTACCCAAGATAAGTGTGATTGCAAAACACTTCAATACAGATGGAGCTAAAACCCAAATCAACACAGATGCAATAGTAACAATAACGCTAACATCAAGAAGTGGGAATATTGCTTTTTTCTGTCCGCCCTTGCATGAAAGATGAATCTTCTTACCAACCGAATACTCTTCTCTTATCTTCTCAAATACAAATGCATGAGCTATTACCGAAACAACAAAAGCCATTACGCACCCTACCACGCCAGCAAGATTTAATGTTATGAATGGTATAGACTGCATTAGGAAAGCAAAGAAAACTAGATAAAATGCAAGTGAAAGGTTTGCAAGTAACCCTAAATCACCATATCTTACCCACAATAATATGAATGCAGCAACAACAATAACTATCAATGCTATTCCAATATAAAGTTGGGTGTTTTTACCTAAAACAGGACTTATTTTGCTTACGTCTTTTAAGTCTAGTTTGACATTAAGCATTCCGCCAGCAATATTGTAGGCAAGTTCACGTGCACTGGTATTATCTTCTGTTGAATAAGTTCCCGAAGATGTAATGAAAATTTCATCCTCTTTCAAATCTTTATAATCGAGTTCTACTAAAAGATTATCGCTGTTTATTTCCTCTAAATAAATATATATCTTTTTATCTGTTGTATTTTTTGAAACATCCTTTATATGATTAATTCTATCCTTTGATGTTTTTTCAAATTTTAGCGTAAGTCCTATTTTTGAATTTTCATAATCATAATCTGGTGTTGCAGATACTAAATCGCTAGAATTCAGTAAACTTTCAGGAGTGTTTGTATCACTTGCACTTTCGGCAGTGAAAAACATTTCTTTTCTATCTTCAATCAGTTCAAAAACATCGTTTAGGTAAAGCGCTGGAATTTCCGAGTTTGAAGCCAATATAGAAATTTTGTTTCCTCCTTGTCTTCTTATTTCTAATTCCGAGAAACGCTCATATTTAAGTGCTATACGTAATTTCTCAATTGATGAATCAATAGCATCAGAAAGGTTTTCCCTTGATTGAGCTGGTAAGCTGCATTCATATGTTGCAGAAATCCCCCCATTAATATCTAGTGCTTTTTTAGTCGCCTTAACAAAACCATTATACGTATTGGTAGAATAAGGAACACTAAAAGGACATACACATAAAAGTATGCCCAATATCGCTACAATTGCTATAAAAATAAATTTTATTATTGCGTGTCTTTTTAACATTTTAGTCCTTTTAACTCTCTTTGATACTTTTTACTAGACTATTATAAAGAATTAAAAGGCTATTGTCAAATATTTTTAAGTTTTAATTACTACTTTTTTTAATATTTACACAAATAATACCGCAAATAGCACCAATTACTGCACCACAAACCACATCAGTCAATAATGTTATATCAAATGTAAACGTTCTGCTAAGTGCTGAAAAAACAAGAAAAGCTAAAATTGTGTAAATAAAGCCTATTAATAGTCCACTCACCAATCCTAATTCTTTTGATTTTCTTAAACTTAAAAACACCCCTAAAAACACACTGACTCCTTTAATCACTTGATTTACAGGAAAAATTGCACTATCGGGAATATTTGTAAATTTTAACAAAAATGCAAAAACAAGAACAAGGACAAGAGATATACAAAGAGCAATAAGCGTTCCTTTAATTAATAATCCAACCATATTAAACCCAGTGGATTCTTTTAAAGATTGTGTCTTTGCTTTCATTTTCATAATTGACCCCTTTTAACAAAAATATACTTATTTTCTAAATTAAATTATGAGGTCAAAAATTAAAAAATGACTGTTCGACAAAAAAGTGAAGATTTTACTCTTCACTTTTTGGTGTATCATCTGAATCATCGTCATCTGAATCAACGTCATTTAAATCTTCATTTTCTTCAGGCGTCGGTTCTTCTGCGGCATTTTCTTCAATTTCACTACCTACTTGACTATCATTATTCTCTACAAGTTCTTCTATTTGAGTGGGTTCCTGCTCGACTTCTTCATGTTTTTCAAATTCCTGATTTTGCTCCACATTTTCTGGAGTTTCATCCTCAAAGATTTTGTAAATTGCATACGCATCTACCGAGACATAGCCTTTATTATTTTCATCTCCCGTTTCAAGAGTTACAATCTTTCTTTCAAACTCATCTCTAATTCCTACTATGGTTCCATAAATTCCATTTGTCGTTAAAACCCTATCTCCGATTTTTAATGAATTTGTTTGTTCTTGCATTCTAAGATTTTCCTTTTTATTTCTTGAATACATAGTAATAGGATACAAAACTATAAGTAGAACGATAAAACCTATAAGGATAATTTGTGTAACTTCCATTTATTCCTCCTTAATATAAGTGTAGCATAAATTTTCACATTTTCCGAATATTTTATTTTATATTTTTCTTGTTTTTATTTCATTTTCAAGCCTTTCGGCAAATTCAGACAAAGATAAACCTGATATATTCTCAAAGCCTCTTCCACGTATTGAAATAGTGTTTGTTGCTTCCTCCTCATCTCCAACTATTATTAAATATGGAATTTTTAATGCAGAAGCCTCTCTGATTTTATATCCAATCTTTTCATTTCTGAGATCTTCATAAGCTCTTATATTGTGCTGTGCAAGTTCTTCCTTTATTTTGTGGGCATATTCATTGTTTCTTTCTGTTAAAGATAAAACTTTTACCTGCTCGGGAGCAAGCCAAAGAGGAAATGCTCCAGCAAATTTTTCAATAATGTAAGCAAGAGTTCTTTCATAGCATCCTAAACTTGATCTATGAATGATATAAGGATGCTTTTTAACCCCATCTTTATCTGTATACTCCATGCCAAATTTTTCTGCTAACATTTGGTCAATTTGAATTGTAATTAAAGTATCCTCTTTCCCATAAACATTTTTAATTTGGATGTCCAGTTTAGGGCCGTAAAAAGCGGCCTCTCCAATACCTACGACATAAGGAACTTCTAAATCATCTAAAATTCTTTTCATAGTTGATTGAGCCTCATCCCACTGTTCCTTCGTTCCAAGATATTTTTCCCTATTATTTTCATCCCACTGCGAAAATCTATACGTTGCATCTTCATAAAGCCCCAAGGTTTTTAGCATATAATTAGCCAGCTCCAAACAACCCTTGAATTCATCTTCAAGTTGTTCAGGTGTGCACATTAGATGACCTTCAGACAATGTAAATTGTCTAATTCTAATTAATCCATGCATTTCACCGCTTGCCTCATTTCTAAACAATGTGGAAGTCTCATCATAACGCAAAGGCAAATCTTTGTATGAACGAACCTTATTTAGGTAAGCTTGATATTGGAATGGACATGTCATAGGACGCAACGCATAGACCTCCTTATCTTTTTCCTCATCACCCAAAACAAACATACCATCTTTATAATGATCCCAATGTCCTGAAATTTTATATAAATCGCTCTTTGCCATAAATGGTGTCTTTGTTAATTGCCAGCCTCTTTTTTCCTCTTCATCTTCTACGAACCTTTCTAGAATTTGAATTACTTTTGCACCCCTTGGTAATAGTATGGGCAAGCCTTGTCCTATATAATCAACTGTTGTAAATAATTCAAGTTCTCTTCCAATTTTATTATGGTCACGTTTTCTTGCTTCTTCAATTTTGGAAATGTATTCACTAAGCTCTTTACTGCTTTTGAAAGCATAACAATAAACTCTTTGAAGCATTTTATTTTTCTCGTTTCCTCTCCAATATGCCCCGTTAACACTGTGAATCTTAAAAGCCATATTTTGCAATTTTGTTGTAGAGTCCACATGAGGACCACGACACAAGTCAAAAAAATCATCCCCCGTGTAATAAACTGAAATATCTTCCTCTTCTGCAAGTTCCTCAATAATTTCCTTTTTGTATTGGTTATCTTTAAATAGATTCAACGCTTCATCTTTTGACAGAACTTTGCGTGTAAATGCTTCTCCTTTATTGATTATTTCTTTCATCTTTTTTTCAATCACAGAGTATTCATCTTGTGTTATTGAATGTTCAAGGTCTATATCATAATAAAAACCATCATCAATCGCAGGACCTATCGTTAATTTTGCCTCTGGGTATAAACTCATGATTGCTTTGGCCAAGATGTGAGCAAGAGAATGTCTTGCCATTTCCAATTTTTCGTCTTTTACTTCTTTAATCTCCATTTTTACCTCCTAATTTTGGCGTCTTTAATAAAAAAACGCCCTTAAAATAAGGACGATTTAAAAACCGCGGTTCCACCTTAATTGCTTATTAAAGCCACTTAATTTATACTCTTCATTGCAATAGTGGTTTCAAATTTACTCTATCTTAGTCTTTCACCAAACGACTTTTCTCTGAACGAATCGAATAAATTCTACTTGTCTATCACTCCAAGTTTATATATATTTTACGCCAACAGATAGTATTTGTCAATCATTTTTTTAATTTAATTTGAATTTTTTAATATTGTGTAATGAATTTTGATTTATTGTTATTCTTTCTTCAAATATTTTTTCTAAAAGATTTATAGCATTGCTTGTCTCATTAAAATATAAATTTATTTTTTGAGGAGATAAATCGATAACGGATGAAACCATGCTGTCTTCGCTTATAAGATTGTTTGTATATTCGCATTCTTCCGAAAAGATTCTATATCCTCCATTTTCTTTAACAATAGAAATCTCATCTTCACAAATATCTAAATTATCCACCAAAAATTTTAGTAAGTCAATAAAACTTTCTCGTGAAATTAGATATTCTTTATTTTCATTTGATAAATTCACCAATTCTTCCCATTTGTCATGAAGAGAACGAAGTTTAAAGTAATAAAAAGACTCTAAATAAAGTGTATCCTCCAAAACCAAATTTTTTCTTATTATAAATTTATCAGTTTCTTTATCAAAATTTAATAATGCTTTTTTAAACGCAAAAATACTCGCTTTATCAAGCTCAGGCAAAATAAGTGACTTATTTAAAAAATCAGCTTTGAATTTTGTACATATAATTTCTATTATCGAATTTGTTAAAATCAATTTTAACTTTTCCTTGTCTTCTTCCTTTACTGCAACTAAGACAGAAATATTTCCATTTTCCTCATTTGATGTCACAACTCCATTCAATGACTTGACATAATTTGATAGTATGTTATAAACATATCTTGACAATTCTTCATTTTCACTCTTAAAATTAAGAGAAAATTCCCACATACATAACTCCTTACAAAGAATATTTTATGCAAGGTTATTAAAAATACACTAAGAAAATAAAAATTAAATTAAATAATTTGACAAATTATT
>CANQBU010000082.1 GCA_947589615.1 uncultured Clostridia bacterium
TGCTTGGAATTTCAAAATTTAGACAATTTCTCCACATTACATTGCCATTTTTAAAGAAAACATTAATTTCTGTATTCTTCACCGTTTTTACTTTGATTATTACCGACTATGGTGTTCCACTCGCTGTAGGAGGAAAGGTTAAGACCCTTTCTGTTCTCCTATATGAAAATGCGGCCGGACAACTCAATTATTCAGCAGGTGCATTGATTGGTGTCTTCCTACTTATACCCGCTGTTATTGCTTGCTTATATGATTTTTTCAACAAAAATAACGAAAAAACCTCGTTTGCTTCTCAGCAATATGCTTCAAGAAAAAACAACAAAAAAGATGCGGCAGGTTATATCATTTGTATTTTAGCATCTCTCCTTGTTGTCCTTGTAATATTGCCATTCTGTATACAAGCTTTTACAGTATCCTATCCAACTAATATGCATTTCACCTTTTCACATTTCACCGAAACAGTTAATCAAAACGGACTTTCATATCTGTTAAATTCGGTGCTAATGTCACTACTTACCGCATTTGTTGGTATGGCACTATCTTTTATAGTGGCATACTGCACTACAAGAATAAAGACAAAATTTACAAAAATTCTCCACTTAATTTCTATCTTGACACTGTCAATTCCAGGTCTTGTGCTTGGCTTGTCATACATAATAATATTTAAAGGTTCATTCTTATATGGAACATTAACTTTACTTATTCTTGTAAACATCATGCACTTCTTTGCTTCACCTTACCAAATAATGTATAATGCCCTACTAAAAATAAATGCCAATCTGGAATCGGTAGGTCAGGTGCTAAATATTCCAAGATACCGTGTAATTACAGATTGTATTATACCTCAATGTAAATCATCTCTAGCAGAGTCATTCTCATACTTTTTTGTAAACAGCATGATGACTATTTCTGCTGTCGCATTTTTAGCAACAAGTGAAAATCAACCTCTTTCCCTACTTATAAATCAATTTGAGTCCTACAATATGATTGAATGTTCTGCAGTTGTTGCATTGATGATTCTTGGCGTCAATATTTTAATGAAAATTATAATCTATTTAATAAAAAAAGGAGTAAAACATGTTAACAAAAAATCAATTTGATATATTAGAATTTTTATCAGATAAAGAGGATAAAATTTCTCAAAGAAAAATTGCCGAATATCTGGACATTTCTGCAGGAACTGTTAACAAAACGCTATCAGAACTAATTAAGGCTGGATATATTTCCGAAAATAAACTAACTGATATGGGTTATGACGCTTTAAAACCTTATCAAGTTAAACGCGCCGTTATTTTGGCTGCTGGATTTGGCTCACGCCTTGTTCCCATAACTTTAAACACGCCAAAACCGTTAGTAAGAGTTAAAGGAAAAAGAATAATTGAGTCCACACTTGATGCACTAATTGCAGCAGGAATAGAAGAAATCTACATTGTTCGCGGTTATCTTGCTTCACAATTTGATGATTTGTTATACAAATATCCTACAATTAAATTTATTGAGAATCCACTTTACAATGAAGGAAATAATATTGGTTCAGTCTATATTGCTAAAGAATTTTTGAAAAATTCATATATTTTGGAAGCCGATTTACTACTTTACACCCCCTCTTTAATTAAAAAATATCAATATAATTCCAATTATTTGGGCATTCCAGTGGAAGAAACAGATGACTGGTGTTTTTATCTAAAAAATAATTATATTTCCAAACTTACAATCGGCGGAGAAAATTGCTATAAACTTGTTGGAATTTCCTATTGGACTGAAAAAGACGGCGAACAACTATCAAAAGACACCGAAAAGATCATGAATAGTCCTGGCGGAAAAGAAAGATTTTGGGATCAAGTTCCTCTTGAACTTTGTAAAGACAATTACAAAATCAGTGTCCGCCCCTGCAAGCAAGAAGACATAATAGAAATTGATACTTTTAATGAATTAAAGGAAATTGATAAATCATATCTCTGTTAAATTTTATTAAAGCAATTATCTACTATATATTAAAATTGGGAAAAATAAAACAAATAAAGCTAAAAGACGTTTTAAATCATAATTTAACTATAAAATTTTGGAATTTAAATTGCAAAAAAAAGGATGAAATTTTCACCCTTTTTCTTTTTTAATTCTACTCTGCTATAACATCATCACTTGCTACAACCTCCTCAGGTTCTTCCTCTTTTATTACTACAGGCATAACTGTTCTATATTTTTTCATACCTGTTCCAGCAGGAATTAATTTCCCGATAATGACGTTTTCCTTAAGTCCGAGTAAATTATCAACCTTACCTTTAATTGATGCATCTGTCAAGGTTCTTGAAGTCTCTTGGAATGATGCGGCTGAAAGGAAACTCTCTGTTGAAAGAGATGCTTTTGTGATACCAAGTAAAATTCTCTTTACAGTGGCAGGAACTCCTCCCTCTTGAATTATTCGTTCATTTTCTTCTTCACATTTATAAATATCAACTATCTCACCTGGAAGAAGAGATGTATCTCCAGAAGATTCAACTTTAACTTTCTTTAACATCTGTCTAATAATTAACTCGACATGTTTATCATTAACTTTAACACCTTGACCACGATATGTGTCAATAACTTGACTTAGCATATATTCTTGAAGAACTTTTACACCAGTCATTCTTAACAAATCGGCAGGATTAATTGCACCAGCGGTAATTTGTGTTCCTGGAGCAACCGTATCTCCATTATTTACAAGAAGAACAACAGGTTTCTTTGCCTCATATTCTATTTCTCTATCTGGATTTGAGATTGTAAAGTAATAATATTTAGCATCTTGCTTTATAGTAATTTTGCCAGCAACTTCTGAAATAAGCGCTTCACCTTTAGGTCTTCTTGCCTCAAAGATTTCTTCAACACGAGGCAAACCTTGAGTAATATCAAGCGCTGAAGCAACACCACCAGAGTGGAAGGTTCTCATTGTGAGCTGTGTTCCTGGTTCACCGATTGATTGAGCAGCGATAATACCAACTGCCTCACCAACAGTAACCATATTTTTATTACTTAAATCTCTGCCATAACATTTAGCACAAACACCATGTTTACATCTGCAAGTAAATAATGATCTTATCTGAACTTTAGTAATACCAGCATTCTCAATTTGAGTTGCTTGTTCCTTAGAAATCATTGTATTGGCAGGAACAATAAGCTCTCCTGTCTCTGGATGAAAAATGTCATCAACACTTACTCTTCCATAAATTCTTTCAGATAATGTCTCTTGAACAGCACCGTCAACAACCAAGTTGCTAACCCAAACACCTTTAACTTTTTCGCCTAAATCAGCAAAGCAGTCTTCTGTTGTAACCACAACATCTTGTGAGATGTCTACTAGACGACGTGTAAGATATCCCGAATCGGCTGTTTTTAAGGCTGTATCTGAAAGTGACTTACGAATACCTCGAGCAGTGATAAAGTATTCAATTGGTGATAGACCTTTAACGAATGAAGATTTAATAGGTCCAACCCTTTCTCCCGATGCAGTAACCTTTAATCCAATCATACCGCACATAGAGTTGATCTGGTCAGTGCTACCACGAGCACCAGATACATACATGATTTTAAATGGGTTGTAATCATCCATGTTTGCGACTACGGCTTCAACAACTTTTGACTTTGTCTCCTCCCAATAATCGTTATTGATCTTGACTCTTTCTTCGTTTGTAATAAGACCTCTTCTAAATAATTTTTCGTTCTCTCTTACCTTTTCTTCGGCTTCAGCAATGAGAGCTGCCTTTTGTTCTGGCTCTGCGATATCGAATGCATTAACAGTTAATGCACCTAAAGTAGAATACTTGTAACCTGTTGCTTTTATTTTGTCAACAAGTTTAGCACATTCGGTTGTCCCATGTTTATCATAGGCTTTTGCAAGAATATTGCCAAGATCCTTCTTATTAATATCCCTGTTTAATTCAAGGTCACAATAATTGTCAGGATTTGTTCTATCAACATATCCAAGATCTTGAGGAATTTGTTCATTAAACAAAATTCTTCCAACCGATGTTTCAACAAGTTTTCTATAAACCTTTCCATCAACCTCTTTTTCGAGTCTAACTTTAATTTTTGCTTGTAGATGTAATCTTTGTGTCTGATAAGCAATTATTGCTTCTTCTTTAGATGCAAAGATATTTCCCTCGCCCTTAACACCTGGTTTAAGCATTGTCATATATGCACACCCTAAAATAATATCTTGAGATGGTGTAACAATTGGGTCACCATCAGATAATTTTAAGATGTTATTTGAAGCAAGCATCAACGTCCTTGCTTCCGCTCTGGCATCAAGTGAAAGTGGAACGTGGATTGACATCTGGTCACCATCGAAGTCGGCGTTGAATGCAGCGCAGACTGAAGGATGCAACTTAATCGCTCTACCCTCTACCAAAACAGGTTCGAAGGCTTGAACTGATAATCTGTGAAGAGTTGGTGCACGGTTAAGGAATACAGGATGGTCTTTAATTACATCAGCTAGGATATCCCAAACAATTGGTTTTTCCTTCTCTATCATTCTCTTTGCTGATTTTATATTATGTGACTTGTTTAAGTCAACTAATCTGTTCATGATAAATGGTTTGAACAGTTCCAATGCCATTTCTTTTGGCACACCGCACTGATACATCTTTAATTCAGGTCCAACAACGATAACTGAACGTCCAGAGTAGTCAACACGTTTACCAAGAAGGTTTAATCTGAATCTTCCTTGTTTTCCGCCGAGCATTGCAGTCAATGATTTCAAATCTCTTTGTTTTGAAGATTGAACGGCTTTGCCGCGTTTTCCGTTATCAATAAGGTTATCTACTGCCTCTTGAAGCATTCTTTTCTCATTTCTTACAATGACATCAGGCGCTCCAAGTTCCATTAATTTTTTAAGACGGTTATTTCTGTTTATAACTCTTCTGTAAAGGTCATTGAGGTCACTTGTCGCATATCTTCCGCCATCAATTGGAACCATTGGTCTTAGGTCTGGTGGAATAACAGGGATAACATCAAGCACCATCCATGTTGGATTGTTTCCGCTCTTTATAAAAGATTCAACAACATCAAGCTTTTTAATCGCCTTCATCCTTCTTTGACCTTTTAATGTCAATAAGGATTCTTTTAGGCTTTTTGATTCTTTTTCAAGGTCTACTTCCCCCAACAATCTTTTAATTGCTGCGGCACCCATTCCAACTTCAAATGCATCTGAACCATACTTTTCCAAAGCATCATGATATTCTTTATCTGTGATAACTTGTTTGTATGCAAGATCTGTTTTCTTTGGATCGAGAACAACATAGCATACATAATATACAATTTGTTCAAGCATTTTTGGGGTCATTTCGAGAAGTGTTCCTATCTTTGATGGAACATTCCTGAAAAACCATATATGAGTGCAAGGGGCAGCAAGTTCTATGTGCCCCATTCTCTCTCTACGAACCTTCGCTCTTGTTACCTCAACACCGCATTTATCGCAAACTACGCCCTTATAACGAACTCTTTTGTATCTTCCACATTGACATTCCCAGTCTTTTCTAGGTCCGAATATTTTTTCACAAAAGAGGCCATCTCTTTCAGGTTTTTGTGTCCTGTAATTGATAGTTTCAGGTTTTGTTACTTCACCATGTGACCATTCTCTTATTTTCTCAGGTGAAGCAATACCTATTTTTATAGAATCGAAATTGTTTAATTCAAACATATCAAATCCCCTTTTTATTATTGATCATCAAAATCACCGAAATCATCAAAGAGATCGAGATTATCAAG
>CANQBU010000083.1 GCA_947589615.1 uncultured Clostridia bacterium
GAAAGCTCTTTCGCTCTTTCTGCAGTAAATACGATTTTTCCGCAAGCAGCCCCTGGAGATGCAGGAAGTGCCTCTGCGATTGGCATAGCATCTTTCAATGCTTTTTCGTCAAATTGTGGGTGCAAAAGTGCATCAAGTTGTTTAGGGTCAAGCATCATAAGTGCTTCTTGCTCTGTTATCATGCCTTCGCTTACAAGGTCAACTGCGATTTTTAAAGCCGCTTTTGCCGTTCTTTTACCATTTCTGGTTTGAAGCATATAGAGTCTTCCATTTTCGATTGTAAACTCCATATCTTGCATATCTTTATTGTGTTTTTCAAGTTTCTTTGCAATGTCTGCAAATTGTCTATAAACGAGAGGATTTTGTTTCTCAAGTGCTGAAATTGGTTGAGGAGTTCTAATTCCGGCAACAACGTCTTCACCTTGAGCATTCATAAGATATTCTCCATAGAGAACATTCTCACCTGTCGCAGGGTTTCTTGAGAAGGCAACACCTGTTCCAGATGTCTCTCCCATATTTCCAAACACCATGGATTGAACATTTACGGCAGTTCCCCACTCATAAGGAATGTCGTGCATTCTTCTATAAACGTTTGCTCTTTCGTTATCCCATGAACGGAATACCGCTCTAACTGCCTCGATAAGTTGAACTTTTGGATCTTGTGGGAATTCTTCGCCTTGTGCTTTTAAATATAACTCTTTAAATAATTTTACAATTTCTTTAAGGTCATCTGCAGTAAGGTCTTTATCGTATTGAACGCCCTTTTCTTGTTTTACTCTGTCAAGTATTCTCTCGTATTTTGATTTTTCTTGTTGCATAACAACATCAGAGAACATTTGAATGAATCTTCTGTAAGAATCATAAGCAAATCTTGGATTTTTGGTAAGTGTTGCAAGTCCTTCAACAACTTCATCATTAAGTCCAAGGTTTAAGATTGTATCCATCATTCCGGGCATTGAAACTCTAGCACCTGAACGAACAGAAACAAGAAGAGGATTTTTCTTATCTCCTAATTTTTTGCCTGTCATTTTTTCGAGTTCACCGAGTTTATACTCAATTTGAGACATCATCAAATCATTGATTTTTCTTCCGTCTTTGTAATATTGAGTGCAAGCCTCAGTTGTGATTGTAAAACCTTGTGGAACAGGCATTCCAAGGTTTGTCATTTCGGCAAGATTTGCGCCCTTGCCACCAAAGAGGGCTTTGTTTTTGCCGTCAGCTTCTTTGAAAAGATAAACGAATTGTTTCATATATTCTCCTTTTTAACACTATAAAATTATATACTATTTAAAAAAAATATCCAAATAAATTTGAATATTATTTTTATTTTTTTACAATTCCTATCGAGTTAAACATTATCTCCAGTTTATTTTTAACTTTTAATTAAAAATAATGTCGATAATCTTATATTATTACTTTCTTGCCATTACTCCAAATCTATATAAGGCCTGTCGGTAAAACCAGCGATATTTTTCTCTACAACTTTTCCATCTACTAATTGATTTTCTTGCAAGACTTCACATTCGGCATCAGCAGTATTAAACACACATAATTTATCACCATTTATGAACAAGCAAAATTTGTCCTTTAATTTATCATACTGCGAAATAATATACTCTACAAATCCTTTCGTGTTGGGATTTAATTCTGGTGGGGAATTTTTTAATTCCTTGTAATCAATTACTTTCCCAAATACATAATTTTTAGTAGTTTTATATTTATCTTCTTTTTTATCGTATTTTTGGCACCAAATAAACACTGTATCATTTGGCAAATCAGTAAGTTCGTAAATATTATCGCTATCGCAATATATCTTTTTCTCCTCACTGTCTCCTTTATAATTCTGATTATAATAAATTGTAAGTTGATATAAATTCTTTAATTCCATGCTAACTCCGTTTTTCGTTAAATAATCTCTACTCCAAATCTATATAGGATTTTTCATCAATCTCGTTTAAGGGACTATTTATAACTCTTCCATTTCTTATCCTTCCTATATCTACTCTGCCACCCACACCTAGGCAGTCAGCGGCATCTTTGCCCACTTTAAAGATATAGTAGTTATTCTTTCCCGCCTTCATCTCCTTATAGGCTTCAACCAGGCGGCTTGCTTGATCTGAATTACAGTTTAGCTTGCCCATGATTTTTTCAAACTCCTCTAAGGATAATCGCTCGCCAACAAAATATTCTTTTGTTTTCTTAAATGGTGTTCCAAGGTCTATATAAGGCAGGTTGTTATCACGTTCCAACAAATTAATTGCATATGTCGTCTCTGGCAAATCTTTTAATGCAAAAACATCATCACTATCACTATATAACTGCGATTTTGTTATGTAACCTTTTTCATTATAATACAACACATCAAAAGCATAAATTTTGTCAAATTGCATATTTTCTCCTTTTTTAATCATTCAAGATATGTAAAATCCTTATTTTTATAAGGATCAAATTTATTTTCTGTGAGTTGTTCTGGTTCTATTATAGTGCATTTTTCACATTCTACAGTTTTTATACCGTAAGCGGTTTCAATAAATCTCTGATTTTGAGGAATATCTTTTTTATAGACGTCCATATTCTTTTGTTTTGCCTCGTTTGCCGAAATCTCCTTGCCGACAATAAACTCTTGCTCATCATATATTGTCCCGTCTTTCAATTTATAGCAAAACTTTACTCTATAAAGTCCTTGCTTAAAAACTATATCTTCAATATTTGCAGCGCTCTCATCTACTGCCCAATGAATTTCTCCGCCACCCGAAAGTGCTCGATAATACTCTATTGTTATATTTTTATTCGTATCCTTAATGTATCTTCCTTCCTTTATCTGCTCAGGCGGAATCAATATAAAATTCTTTTCCCCAACTCTTCTTATTCCAGTCGGAGTGGACAGATATGTATATTGGTTGTCATTGGGGTTATATCCTGCTTGCAAAATTTCATTTTCATTGGCAAGTTTTCCGATTATATAATTCCTTTCATCAACACTTTCCCAACTTTCGTCTTTGGCATATATTTTAAAGCCAATTACACCTTCTTCTATTTGCAAATTCTCCAAATTCAAACTTTTAAGCCTTTCCGTCCATCGCTGTGAGTTTCCTTTGTAAAATTTAATATAGTATGTTTTGTCGCCATGTGAATGATGATACTTTCCGTGTGAAATTTGATTGAGTTCTATAACAGGATAACTTTCCCTATCGGGTATAGCATGAAGCTTTCCATCGCTTAGCGTTTCACAAAATCCGTCCCATGTCTTCATGTCTTTGCCCCAGATATAACCGAGGTTTGGATATTTTTGTTTGAACTGCTCATATCGATAATATTTCCCAACATAAAACCTTTTATATCCCGGCAGTTGTGTTATAGGCTTATCATTATCTTCAGGAAGATTTTTTTGATAAATTTCCACGATATCTGTTCCCGCTAAAAATCTTACCGATGAGATTTTATCGTCATCTAGCGATTGCTCACTTAATATGATATTTTTGTTTAGTTCTCTTGTCAGTCTTGCAAAGTAACCCATGCCTCTCCTTTACTTATTCCAAACTTATATAGTTATCATTATCAGCGTTAATTGCTGGCTTCTCTTTCATAATTCTCCCGCACTGAATTTCTCCAGCAAGTTCACCTTTATAGTCGTATTTATACAAGCACAAAATTTTCCCTTGTATTCTAAGAATCGTATATGGCGTATTCAATTGTGTAATACTTTGATTCCAAGTCAATAATTCGTCACGATAATGTTTGTCTGTTGCAACCTTTATTTCTTTTTCAAGTTCCTCAACGCCAAGCGGTGTTCCAACAATGTATGACTTACTAAAAGGCGTGCCGCCATCTTTATTCGCAAAGTAAAACTGTTCAATATAATAGGTTGTATCAGGCAAATTTTGAAGTGAATAGATATCAGCATTATCACTGTAAGTATTAATGCTTTTCCTAAACCCTTGTTCATCTATATAAAAAACTTTATACATATAAATATTGTCGAATTGCATTTCTTCTCCTTTTATCTATTCAAGGTCGATATAATTATCAATCTCATATTTTGCAGGCTGTTTAGTCCGTGCCGATTGTTTTGTTTGTGAGCCTTGTTTAACCACCTTACCGCCCTCAATAAAACCAATGATTTTCTCCGGATAACTATCTACAAATATAATGTGGTTGTTATTGAGTCTTAATATTATGGTGTCCCGATCATTAACATTATTGGTTATACGGTCATACCAATCTTTCAATCTTTTGCGACATTTTGTATCGGTGACTATATCAATTTCATTTTTCAAATCTTTAAGCGTCAACCTTTTCCCAACCCAATATTCATCTAAAGTAGTGTCATCAAAAAAATCATCATCATACAAATTATAAGTAAAGGAAAAATTACCGTCAAAATCTTTCATTAAATGTCTTCTTTCAATCTTATATGTGGTATCAGGTAAACCCTCAAGATCATACACACTTTTATTATCACTATAAATTTTATAGAAAGCATCCTTTCCATTTTTATCTTCGTAATCTATATTAAACATATAAATGTTGTCGTATTGCATTTCTTCTCCTTTTGCGCTTTAAATATTGCACATATTTATTCAAGGTCAGTGTAATTATCGTTATTATAATCGTTTTCTGTTGCTTTGACTATCTTGCCGTCCTTTATATCGCCAATAATTTCACCAGGATACTCATACTTAAATAGACATAGAAGTTTTCCTCGTTTCCTAAAAATAACGTATTGTTTTTTAGAATTTAAAATATTGTCACGCCAATTTTTAAATTCTTTGAGGTATTTTTTGTCGGCGGCAGTCTTTATCTCTTTTCCCTCTATCTCTTTTTCTAAATCTTCAATAGTAAGAGGAGTTCCAATTAAATAATCACCATTAGTATCGCTATTGAGTATGGAACCTTCAAAATTCTTTGTTAAACGATATTTCTCAATAAAATATGTCGTAATGGGTAAGTTTTGAAGGGAGTATACATCTCCATTATCGTTATAAGTTTTGTAATCCTTCTCTTTCCCATTGTTATCTAGGTAAAAAATATTAAACAAATAAATATTATCAAATTGCATTCCTTTCTCCTTTTCTTTATAACAGGCAACTATTCAAGCTCTGTATAATTGTCATTGCTATAAGCGTTTTCTGTTGCTTTGACTATCTTGCCGCCTTTTATCTCGCCGACGAGTTTACCACCTTGATACCTTTCATTAGTCAGACAAATAAGTCTATTTTTAATTCTGAAAATAGTGTAAGGCTTTCCCGTGCTGGTTATCTCATTATATGCTTTTTTTAAATAGTGATGGTAAACTATATCATCGGAATGCTCTGTAAGTATCATTTCTTCCTCAAGTTCCGCTAAAGAAATAGGTTTCCCAACAAGGTAAGACCCGCTAAAAGTTGTGCTAGCATCTTTTTTCGCACAATGATATACATTAATAAAATAGGTTGTATCAGGCAAATTTTCAAGTGAATAGATATCAGAATTATCACTATAAATATTACAAATGTCTTTAATGCCTAATTCGTCTACATAAGATATTTTATAATTATAAATGTTGTCGTATTGCATTCTTTCTCCTTTATTATTTCTATTTATTCAAGTTCGGTGTAATTGTCATTATTATATTTGTTGTCTATAGATTGCCCTTGTTCTGCTTGCAATTTTTCCTTAACTATCTTGCCGTTTTCAATGTCACCGACAACTTCTCCTGAATATTGCCCCCTATACA
>CANQBU010000084.1 GCA_947589615.1 uncultured Clostridia bacterium
GCGTAACTTTCTGGATCAGGATAAAAGAATTCTTGTGGAGTTATGTTTACAATTTCTAAAAATTTAAGCAAAGTTGATACCTTTAATTCCACAGTTTGCCTTTCAATTCTGTTTACAAAACTATCACTGAAACCTAATTGTAAACTTGTTTCTCTTGCTGATAAATTGTTCTTGTTTCGATAATAACCAATCTTGAAAATAATCTCTTTATAAAGCTCTTTAATGTCTTTGTCCATACTTATCCACTCCTTATATGTATATTTTAAAATAGAAGTGGACTTTACCTTAATCATTGAACGATGCGAATTTTATTAAATTTGCTCTTTTGCTTTTATTTTATATCATTGAGTGATATAATATACCTAAACTATATCAACTGATGATATATTTTTAATCAAAAAGGCGAAAAATATACGATTATAAATCAATAAAGGAGTAATTATGAACAATAAAAAACAAACAGCTTGCTTTACAGGACACAGGCCACAAAAGTTGTCATGGGGTTTTAATGAGAATGATGTTGGCTGCCTTGCCATGAAAGAAATTACAAAAATTGAAATTCAAAACGCAATAATCAACTATGGCATAACACATTTCATCTCTGGCATGGCAATAGGTTTTGATATAATTGCTGCCGAGCTTGTTTTGGAATTGAAAAAGGACTATCCGTTCATCACTTTGGAGTGTGCAATACCATGCAAAGAGCAAGACAAACTTTGGCGAGAACAACAAAAACTAAGATATAAAAACATTTTGTCGCAAGCGGACAAAGTGACCTATGTTAGTGATAGACCATATTTTGACGGTTGTATGCAACAAAGAAATAAATATATGATTGACAATTCTTCTGTGCTTATTGCACTTTTCAATGGAAAGGCAGGTGGAACAAAGCAAACGGTTGACTACGCAAAAGAAAAAGGATTGAAAGTCGAAATTATCAATACTAATTCATAGCAATTGTTTTTCTTCTTTTTCTCGAAATAACAAAAATTGTGCGACTGCTACGCCATTTATTAAAGCTGCTGCAATTACGCCAACTATAAGTGCAAGCAACTTGAACGGCTCAAATCCGTCAGAAAAGGTCATAAGCATTGAAACAGTCAGCGAGAACATACCAAAAATCGCATTTGCAAGTTTTACAGCCAAAAATGTGCCAATCACGCGATCTTTTCTTTTAATTGTGTTAATAATTCCAACGATTGCCGTTATAAACGAAACAAAGACATACAATGCGGTCCAATAGATAACAAGCCCCTGTGGCGAAAAACCTGTTTCGTCAAACCAAAGCATAACGACAACGCCAGCACAAGCAAAAGACATTCCCATTAAAAGCCAAGTTATTACTTGATTTTGTATTTTCTTGTTAGCACCTATTTTTAGAACAAGATAGAGCTTCATTATGAAAATTAAAAAGAAAATGGCAGAAGATGAAAGAAAATACCACTTAAAACTTGAAAATGACAAGCCAAAGTTCACAAATGCGGTTGCCAAGATGTAAACGCAAGAAATCGCATTGTTGACAGGCACGCGAAAGTTTTTGTCATTCAAATAATATTTGAAAAGATTTCCTTTTTCTTTGTAGGTTGTTTTCAAAAATTTGTTATGTGATAGATATATCCAACAAAAAGATAAACAATAAGCAAAGCGATTATTGTGCCGACAATTCCGGCAACAATAAGTCTGCTTGAATTTTCAATTATGAAAAAGTCTATAAAAAAACCAATGGCAATAGCACTCATGATGAATGCTATTGTCATATAAAACAAAATATTAGGTTTTATGGCTTTAAGAAATAAGCTTTTCATTTTTCGATTTTATTTTCTCTCTCTTGTTTTTTTGCAGAAAATTTTTAAATCTTCATAATTATTCCAAAAAATCAGTTTTTTCATAATTACGCAATATGCTACTGATTGCACAAACTTCTTCGTCACGATAAGGGTTTTTGCCGTCTAGTGTAAGAGTTTGCTTTTTAAATTCATTTCTTGCCTTTAAATTTTCGACAAAATTTGTTTTTTGGGACATGGTGTATAAATAATCATTCCTGTTTTCCTCTATTTTTTTGTAATGCGGAAGCAAGGCAGTTCGCTCTTCAAAGGTCTTTTGTTCTAATTCGCTAAGTCTCTTTCTGTAATTTATTTCGCAATTTATCAACTTGTCATATTGCGTTTCAAATTTTTCCAAGCCATTTTTTATAGCCTTAATCTGCAGCATCATTTTTTTTGCTAATTTGTCATCAGGATTTTCTTCAACCATTTCTTTTAAATTGTAATAAAGCGGGAAATAAAGTTTATATAAATACAAATATTTTTCTTGTGGATTGTCTTTGTTTTCAAAATAATTTTTTAAAATTGAAAAACCTTGCTCATGATTGTTGTCAGCATTGAAACAATATGCCGCCAACTTTAAAACTTCAACAGAATTTTTTGGCAAATTATTTGACATCTTTTTGGGAAAGAGCAGTTCTATATCTTCAAGATATTTTAATCTTTTTGGAGAAATGACTCGACTTTTTTCCTCTTCACTTTTTAGCAAATAGTAAGGCGGATTGTCAACCACAGCAATTACATTTTGCGCCTTGTATTTGCTTATTCGAGAAAGATATTCGTTATTATCGAAAGAATTGAGCATTGCAAACATTTCTGCAGGCATTGCGGAACCGACAAAATAAGTCTTTTCGTCTAAAAAATTGCCATCGGGGGCAATAGTTGAAATTGTGAACTTGCAAATCCGTTTATTAGGAAAAACTAATTCATAAATTTTATCCGTATTTAAGGTGCAACCATAGACAAATTCTTCTTTTTGCGTCTTTTGTTCATATTCATAAAATTTAACAAAATATTCCAATGCACCCTCCTGAATTAATTAAAATTATACAAAATTTATCCTTAATTGTCAAACAGTAGATTATGCAAAAGAAAAAGGATTGAAAATAAAAATCATCAATCCCATGTAATTCAATAATATTTCTATTCTCCTTGCTTTTTCATCTTTTTCTTTATTGCATATTGCTTTAAGAATTTTTGCATTCAAATAGAATATTTCCTTAGAATCTTCAATAGTTTCGCATTAAAAAAGACCAAAATTTTGGCCTTTTTATCTTAATATCTTTCGTAGGTCTCTTTTGTTCCATCACTAAAAGTATATTCATAGTATTTTTGACCTTGATTTTCGATTTCTCTTATTACGAATTTGCCCCGCTGTCCGTCAACATTGTATTCAACTTCAATCTCAGTTACTTGATTTTTGGTCTCGCGTTCAATTGAATATTTGCCACGTTTTGTTCCGCTGATAAATTCAATTTCATATCCAGTTTCCTGCTTATTACGTTTATTTTCAACTTCAAACTCGACAGAAGTGCTTTCTTTAAGTTGGTTATTGATAAAAACTGAATAAACATATTCTGTTTCAACCTCGCCAGTTTCAGTGGAGTGTTCCTGCACCATCTCTATACGGTTTGCCCTATCGTTTTGATATGCGACAATTTTGATTTCAGACTCGTTTTCGTCTCGCTCTTGTTCCATAGTTCGCTGTCCTTCAAGAGTATACTGCACGTCGTCGATGACCATAACCCCCGTCAAAGAGTAAAGCGTTTCAACCTCGTCCTCATCAAAGGCTTGATTTCTTTGAGTTTCAGTGTAATACATAACATATTGAGTATCATTTCCGTCAAAGTCTTTTCCGCGGATAGTCAACTTTGTCTCATAGTCAAATTCTGTGTCAGGATTTTCTTCAGAAGTTGTTGTAACTACATCTTTTCCAAGAAAACTGTCAAGCGCCAAGAAATATTCGTTAAACCTGTCAAGTTGACCTTTAACTCCCGTTTGAGTATCGCTTGCTGCAACTTCGGAAAGGGATTTGAGCGCTGCGGCTGTCGTTTCGCTACCAAGAAGTTTGACTGTCGAAACTGCCCCAAATTTAGTATTTGACTTGCCACAACCACTTAGCAAAAGTGGAAGGCTGAACGCACAGCAAAGTCCTGCGACTAAAAATTTCTTTTTCATAAACCCTCCTAATTTGAAAATAAGTTCTGTAATAATTATATCACCATCGATAAAAAAATGTAAATAAATTAAACGGATTTTTATGTTTTTTTACAAAACATTTTTTAATATTTTAAACAATTACTGTTTTTCTTTATCTTTGAATTTTACATGAATATATTGTGTAATTTTATTGAAATTTATTAAATTTTTTATAAAATTGCACCTTTTTGCAAAAAATTGTCAATTTTTAAGCAAAATTACAAAATTATTGAAAAACATATTGCAATCATGACTTTTTTATTTTAAATTGATTTTCATTATAGACTTCGCCATACAACTCATTTATCTTTTTATTCAAGTAAAGAGTGTCTTCCTCTTCTGAATGCTTTATATTTAGATTTCTATTCCCTATCGGTGAAAGTGGCTTGTCTGACAACGCTTTGCTGAACACAACATAATGTTCAAAGTCTTCACCTTCCTGCATGTAAGGTTCTTCCAAATCCATCACCTTTTAGCAAGTCTTATTCAATACAATATTTTTAGTTAGGCAAGTTGCTTTGATGATTATGAATACTGCACACTCAATGACACTGGCGAAATTATCTTTATTTATTTCTATAAAATTAATGTTCATTATTTCTCCTGTTATACCTAAAAATGCTTTAAAATTAGCAAAAATTTATGCAAAAAACGCATTTTTTTAATAAAAAATCGCGATTTTTTATGTTTTTCTTAAAAAATAGTAAATCTTCGCACTTTTAAAATATATTTTTTATTATCGATAGTGATCTTTAAAACTTCAAAAATTAAAAGTTATGACTTAACATATTTGTATACCGCTTCTTTAAAATTTTTCAAAAACTTTTTCAATGTATCCTTATCAACCATAAGCAAGTTCATATTGGGGCAAGTGTCGGCAAACTCCAAAATCTGCATTTCATCTTTGTTCACCCGCAGAAAATCCACTCTCCCTATACTGCAACTTGCGCCATTTAATTCCATAATCCGTTTGGCTTCATCGATATACTTTTGTGTTGGGGAAAACATATGGGGAGTTGGATAGTCAGGCCATTTGTGAGGAGTATATTCCATTGCATACTGATAATCATTATTTATGAAATATAGTTGGACTTCGGAGATAAAATCTACTTTAGGCTGTAAAATTTCATTTTTTAACTCCAAATTTTTCAAGTCCTCTTTTGAAACAACCTCCATTCCAAAACCCTCGTAAGACACAAAAGGTTTTTTAATATACTTCTCAACTTTAGGAAGAAGGTCAATATCTTTCATGTCATTGATAGTTGGCACAACATTAAATCCCTGCTTAAATAAATCCGCCAAATATTTCTTACCGATAGTGTTAAAGAGCAATTTGCCGTCATTAGAACAAACAATTTTGCAGTTTGTCTTCTCTATTTTTTGCATAAGTTGGAACTCATCTTCGAAGAATTTCTCCACTTTATCTTCGCTTAAATACCATGCATTCTTAAAAATAATCAAATCATAATATTTTTCAACAGGAAAGTTAAGTGGAAAATCCAAGAGGTCGACATGGTGACCATCTTCGGCGAAAGACTTTGCTATGACAAAATCTTCTTCGGTGCAAACTTCCCTAAAACTTGTGATAATTGCAATTTTCATTTTAACTCCTTTTTCTAGTCCAGCAACCCACATTTGCCTTTTCAGATTTTTTA
>CANQBU010000085.1 GCA_947589615.1 uncultured Clostridia bacterium
CTTGAAAAATCTATGCCTAAATGAATTCCATATTCATTTTTGCCGTGAAATTCCTGCAAGTAATTACTACTGAAATCTGCAATTATTTGATAATTCCCCTCTACTGGCAAAATTGAATCTTTATTGTCATTTAAATTATTCTCAAAGTTGGAATTGTTATTTAAATTATTTTTAGGTTTAAAGTCACCTTTAAGGAAAAAGGCACCTACAATTACAATCGCGATTATAATAATAGCACAGAACGCTCCGAGAACAATCTTCTTTGTTTTGCCGTCTTCTTTGTCTAATGATTTAATGCGTTTTACCTTTTTTATTTTATCTTTTTGAGATTTTTCTTCAATTTTTTGTGTTTTTTCATGATTTTTCTGCGTTTTTTCTCGATTTTCCACGCTTTTTTCTTTAATTTTAGATTTTTGGTCATCTCTTTCTTGTTCTATTTTATCTTCCTGTTTTTTATTATTGAGAAGTGTCGAGTTGTCTATATTGTTATTTTTCTCTCCTACATTTTTATCTAACAAGCCATAATATTTTCTTGCCAAATCATTAAAATTCTTGTTTACACAAACTTTTGCAAAAGCTTCAATTTCTTTGTTGAATTGTTGAAACTCGTCAAATAAAATTAAAATATTTTCAAAAATTTTGTCGCATTTTAAAAGGTCATTTTCTCCGAATATATTTGCACAATTTGTTACACTTACCAAGAAAAACCTTGTCATCTTTTCGCGTTTATCGACTTCAAGCCCTAAAATAATTTCATCCAAAAGGTCAAAATCTTTTACATTTTTTATATAAAACTGTAAGTCTTTTTCATTCTTGCATCGTAAATTTATCAAGAATTCATTCATTAAAAGCCGAACATCTGTATTAAACTTTGTCTTATATTGCTCTACATATTCTTTTGCATATATGAATCTTCCTTTATTTATAAGGTAGGCAATAAAATACTGATATTTTTCATTTAAAAATTGGGGCGTTTTTAAAAATAAATCAAATACTTCCTTCTCGTTCTCGATGTTGTTCTCTATAAAAAGACGCCTGCAATTTAAACACCTATATAAATGATATTCTTTATCATGAACATTGCATGTCTGTATTAAATTTATTTGATTACCGCATTTGGGGCATTTGCAAAGTTGGCTATTTTGCGACGACATAGGCACTCCTTAAATAATCATTTTTTATGAGAAAATCATTAAAAATTATCACATTTACACAAAATCATTAAAATAATAGCACTTTGACCGCAAAAAAGCAAATAAATATTAAATTTTTTGAATTAATGCATAAATATTTGAATATGAAATTCCAGTCAGTGTAGAATTCATTATCATAACCGTTCCGCCTTGTTCCATTGTAAGCAAATAATCGCCGTAAACCTGTGCAGTTCCGTTTGCCACTCCATATCGTTTTGATGCTTGTATTGTTGACGTGGTATATAGATAAATTTCTGGAATGGTCTGCGTAGAATTTGTAATTGTCGCCGAAAATCTTATAAGGTAAGTTCCCGCCGTTAAATTTATTGAATTTGAGCCCGGAGATATTATGTCGCTCTGTCCCTGAGGATATGAATTTACGACATTGAAATTAAAAGCACCTGGTGTATTATTTGCCGACATATAAACCGCAGAAATCACTCCTCTCGGTCCCTGTGGTCCCATGGGGCCGGCTTCTCCCCTAGGGCCCGGAGGCCCTTCCTCTCCCCGCGGTCCCTCTTCACCTCGTGGACCCTGCGGACCTTCATCACCTTTTGGCCCCGCCGCACCTTCCTCTCCTCGTGGACCGGGAGGTCCTTCCAAACCTTGTGGCCCACGCTCACCTTGAATTCCCTGCTTACCAGCCGGACCTTCGACACCTGTCTCACCTTTTGGTCCAGTAGCGCCCCTTTCACCAGTTGCACCTGTCGCCCCCTGCAAACCGCGTTCTCCTCTCGGAATTATAAATTTCAAGAAGTGTGTCCCTTCTTGCATTGTGTCAATAACTTCAGGTGGATTCTCTGGAGAGGTCGCCTCAACTCCAACAATCTCAATCTGTTGAGGCGGCATTGAGATTCCACTTATCCCTCTTGGAATTACAAAATCTAAAATAGTCTCATCACCATTATAACTTACATTTATTTTTGCATTTTCATTGGGTTGGCAGGTGGCAACTGAACCTATTACAATTTTTCCACCGCCTGGAGCACCTGTCGCTCCCGTAGGTCCTGTCGCTCCTGTGACGCCTTGTGCACCTTTTAATGTAAACAAAATTTTATCATAATAATTTGCATCACTTGTCAAATTAAAGCAATTATATTTTTTCATATGTTTTCCTTTCTTCATAAACATGATATGAAAAAAGCATTTTTATGTTAAAAAAAGATATGCACCTCAACATATCCGTTTTTTATAGAATTTTAATTCAATTTTCTAAAATTTACAATAATTGCGTTAAAAATCATGCTTTTTATCGTTTTTTTGCCAAATTTGCATAAATTTTGATTATTTTTAATTCAAAATCTTCAACAGTGCTTTTACAACACCATCATCATTATTTGAATCAGCTATGTAATTTACGCTATTTTTTATCTCCCAATCAGCATTGCAAACGGCAACCCCACAGGCTACTTCCTTTAGCATGTTTACATCGCAAACTGTATCTCCAAAGGCAATTGCTTGATCGGAACTTAAATTTTCAAACTGCAAAATCTTTTTAATAGCATTTTCCTTTATGCATTCTTTATTAACAAATTCATAAAAAATGTTTGATCCGTAAACAAAAAACTTTGAAGTGATTTCGAGAGGCAAATTATATTCTTGTTTTCCCTCAAAGACAATTTTATAAACTTCAGCTGTTTCTATAAAATTCTTTATATCTTTAATGTTTTTATAATATATTTTGCCATTTACAGTATTAAAATAGCAACAATTTAAAAATTCATCATCAAAACTGTTTAAAAATAAATCTATTGATGTTTTGCTAATTAAATTCAAGGTGATAACCTCTCCGCAGCCATTTATAATTAAAGCGCCACAGCCACAAATTGCGTAATTCTCTTTTGTATTTAGTCCCAACTCGTCAAGTATTGGTCTGACACTTTCTGCACTTCTACCGCTTGCAACAACAATTTTTATCTTTTTTTGCATTTCTTTTATAGTTTTTATTGTAAAAGGCGTAAGCTTTCCTCTTAAATCAAGCAAAGTGTCATCTAGGTCAACAAACGCTATTTTAAATCTGCTTTTGTCAAAATTTTGAAATTGTATATATTTTTTAGGATTGCCAAAAATCCTCCAAACATAATCCCTCACATATTCCCCCGAATTTAATTCAATCTTATATGTCGGTCTTTCATCTTTTGTCTTATCTTTATAACGCTCGGCAATTCCAATGCCAAATCTTTGAACAAACTCCTCTCCGCTTCCTCGATGAAGCATGCGCTGGCAGTATTCATCTTGAACCTCAGGCTTCCCATACATAAAAACAAAAGGGATATGATTTTTATACAAATACTCCATAAAATAAGAGTGAGACGCTTGTGTGATAATTTTGCCTTTCTCAATCATTTCAAACATTTTGTCAATTACTTTTGACTGATAATTTTCTTCGCCATGCTCTACAAGTGTTCCCTGAAAAGCATCAAGGTCATAAAATCTATCATCTAAACTACATAAATAACTTTTACCCGTAGACGTGCTACAAACCCATACCTTAATTTTTGCCAATTCATCTTTATACGATTCAATTTCATTTAGTGACTGAATCTTTGTATTTTTCATTAAATTCTCCCAAAATACCATAAATTTATTGAATTTTTTATGATTTTTTCAATAAATTTGCTAATTTTTTTATTTCTCTTTTTTTATTTTTGTTTGAGATGGATTCTTTATCCCTCTTAACTGAATAATAATTGCCTTATTGAACATCAAGACACATGCCATTATGACAACTCCCCAACCTACAAAATAAAATATTCTTGGAAAAGAACTGTAAATTTGTGAATCTTTTAGAGATATGTATTCATTAGTATTATCTTCATCTCTGACTTGAATCTTTATATCTTGAAATTTCTCCCTTGGCAATTCTGTCTGCACATATACTTGAAGAGTCTGGTGGGCACCGATAAATGGAAGATCGTAATCTATGTAATAAGAGCCATATTGACCGTTTTCTACAGGACAAATATGTAAAAACTTTCCACCATAATCTATGTCGGAATTATTTTTTAGATTAAATCTCAATGCTACTTTATTATCTCCAAATATCTCAACCGAACTTTTATCTAGATAAACGTCGCGAACAAAATCTGCTATTTCTATCTCCAAATTTATAAATAAAAGCCATAAAATAGGAAGAATAATAGTTAAAATTAGTAATATCGCTACTAAAATTTTTGATTTTTTATTTGACATTTTGCCTCCATTAGTCATTATCAATTTAACATAAAAATTTAAAATTGTCAATATGTAATAGGTTTGCCTTCTTCCAGATTTGCACCATTTATCCTATTCACTCATACAGGAGAGACTATTTTTATTACTTTTGCCTTGCCTTCAAAAAGCCATTCATATAGCCCAGTATCAGCGTCACCCTTCCAGTATAATTTTATTCCATCAACATGCTTGGCTCTTGACACATTTTCCTTCTCTTCATCTGGCGTGCAAGAACACTTATGAATTTTTCCAGAAAGTTCAACCTCATAAATTTTTAATGGTCTTATATTAAATCTTGCCCATTTTTTAGAAAGGGCTAGGCACTCATTCAAATTTTCAAAAACAACTATGCTTGATTGGCGACTTGGCAAATCTTTGTTTATACTTTTTCGGATTTTTTCGTGTAATTTCTCCATTTGCAAAATTTTCTTTTGCCTTGCCGTTTTATGTAAACTAAAAAACGCCTTGCGATAAGCAAATCTTTTTGAATTATGCTTTTTCCCTGCTTCAAAAACATCGCCTTCATTATAATTGTGATATTTTCTATTATGTGGAGTATCCTGCACAATATAAAACATTTTTCTTCTTTCTACAATTTCCAATGACTTCTCCTTCTTTAATTAAAACATTTTCCTTTTGAGATTATGGCCTTTTGATTAAAAATCAAAATTTATCCAGTTACCCGATGTAGATCCGTCATCGTAAATCAAATATGGAGGATTATCTGTTCGTGGATACAGGCTTTTTATAACAGAATAGGGAATCTTTTCATTTTTATAAGATGACTTTGACAATGTTGTTCGCTCTACTATTCAATTTTTTGAAATGCATTCCGATTCAGAGTATCTGTGTCTTATATTTGGCCTCATTTTAATGTTAAAATTATTTTCTTTTAAGTATTTTTGCAAATTTTCTTTAACTTTTGCCACTTCTTTTTTATCTCCATGAGAAATTGGATAAACAATACACCCCTCAGCATCCGATCTTGACAAATCTATGCATCTATCTAACCAAAGCATAAAACCCAAGCCTATTGGATTGGTTACATAACTATATGGAGGATTTATATAGAAAAAATCAAAATAATTCTCATATTCAACTGGAACTTTATCAAAGATATTGTAAAGTTTTGTTTTGAATTTTACATATTCGAATACATTATATTTTTTG
>CANQBU010000086.1 GCA_947589615.1 uncultured Clostridia bacterium
CGTCATTATGTGCTTTGAGATATGCAACTAAGTTTTCATTTGAATCCCAGTAATCATAATTTTCCAAATATTCTATCTCTGTGAGTTGCTTATTTTCTCTCTGCTCATCTAATATTGCTTTGTCGCTTTCTATCATTTCATGAATCGCCGGATTCTCTCTCGCTTCATTTAAAGTTTTATTATAAGAAGTGACCCCGTCAGCGATAAGCCAACTTGATACGCCAAGTGCACCTGCGACAATGGCAAATGGCATCATTGAGCCAATCATTTTTAATCCACCTGTTATTGCTTTTATTGTCCCTTTCATCTTATTCTATTTCCTCCTTATATTCACCCAATTCCTTTTCTATTCGTTTATGCTCTCTGTTTTCCCTAATAATTTCTTTTGCTTCATCAAAATCATCAGTGGCAGAATAAAAAATGTTTAAAAAACGCTCATTAAGATAAAAAATCAAGCCCACAACATCAATAACAGCAAAACCAATAATCATTGCGGTCCCAGCAGTCACCTTTTTTTCAGCAGTATGAACGCCATCAAGATACTTTTTGTATTCACCGCCATTATCTTTGAGAAATTCATATAGATTATCGTCATCATCCCAATAATCATATTTTTCTCGATACTCTACTTCTGTAATTTCTTTGTTATATCGCTCATCATTCAATAGAGCCTTGTCGCTTTCTATCATTTCATGAATTGCAGGTTCTTCTCTAAACTGGTCAATAGTATTATGATAAGAATTAAAGCCATCGCCAATAAGCCAACCTGATACCGCTATCGAACCCGCCATCGCCGCAAAAGGCAACATTGACCCTACCATTTTTAGTCCACCAGTTAAAATTTTTATTGTCCCTTTCATCTTATTCAATCTCCTCTTTATACTCAGCCATTTCTTTTCGCATTTTCTTTTCTGATTTTTTCTCTTTGCTTTCGTCTAAATAATCGTTAAATTCATCAATTAACTCTGCCAGAAAAAACCAAAAAAGAGGTCCTTCAGAAGAAAAAGGAACATACCAAATTATGCTTGCTAGTCCTGTTATAACCAAAGGAATTGCAACATAATTTGCATTTTCGCCCATTTTTTCGGCGCTTTTTAATTTCGCTAAATAGCCTTCCGTATCGAAATCGCTTGAAGTCTCAACAACTTCTTTTAAAAATTCCTCCGATTCTAAATAATCAAGATAATCATGATGGTCTTTAAAGGATATTTCACCAGCATTATAACGGGTTTCCGATAATTGCGTTTCCTGTTCAATTAGGTCTTGAACCGTTTGTTCCTGTCTTATTTCTTCGTAGGTATTATCCTTCATTTTATCAGATTCAGTGCAAACATATGCCATTCCCGCAATGCTTCCTCCAAGTGCCAATGCAGGCAGGAAACATGCCGCCATTTTCAAAATTGTTATAAATTTCCCCATCTTAACTCCTTAACATCTTTAGTTTTTAGTCAATAACTCTTTCAGTATAACCTTCTATTTCTTTCTTTAATTTCTTTTCCTGCCTCTTGTTTCTTGATTTTTCGTTTGCATCTTTTATCATTGAGCTTCCCCCTCTAATCATTTCTCCCGCGATTGTAAAACCATGAGAAGGGTTATATAGTCCCGCACCAAATAAAACGGAAACGCAAAATGGAAGTATTGCCCATATAGCACCTTCACCTAGTTTTTTAGCATGATCAAATTCGTCTTGAAATTCCTCTGCGAGTTTTTCATTTGATGCTAAAACACCATCTAAGAATTCCTCTGATTTAAGATATGCCATGTTTTCATCATATTGTTTGAGTGAAATCTGGTTTTCTTCAAGCAATTTGGCATTATTTTCAGATTGCTCCTCTATAATCTGGCGAACCTCTTCTTGTTGACTTAATTCATAGTATGTTTGATTTTGCAAATTCACTGAAAGTCTGTCTGCAGCAATAGAGCCTGCTATGCTTCCAGCAAACACCATTGCCGGAAGAAATGCCGCCGAAATCAATAAAACTCCTCTCGTTCGTTTTAATATTTCACCCATGAATGCTCCTTTATATATTTATATTATATATTATTTTTATAAAAAGTCAATAGGCAATTAAAATAAAAGCCCTTTTTTATACAAAACAAACAAAATATTCATGCATTATTAAAACATATATTTACTACTTTCGTGTTTAAAGAAAACTTCTCATAACTAAAAAAGCATCTTATTTCGATGCTTATTCTATCACTTCTTCAGTGTAATCTTCAAGTCGTTTTCCATATTTTCTTTCGTGTTCGATTTTCATGTCTTCGATTAATTGCTTGTGTTTTTGCTCTATTTCTTTTCTAACTTGTTTCCTTTCTTTATTAAATTTATATAATCTGCTTAACCAATAACTTGCATTAATAATATTAAATACATTTTCTCCCGTCACGCCAATTAAATACATTAAATTATATTTATTATATTCTTCAAGCTTTTTTTGAAAGGGCTCATTCCCAGCATCATCTTTTAAAATTGCAGTTTTAATTGATTCCCACGAATCCAAATCCTCAATTTCGCTATTTGCCTGTTTTTCATCAATTTCACCATTTTCAAGTCTTTGATTTATTTCTTCTTTTTGTTCAAGCACATAATTTTGATAAACTTCCGTTTCGGGATATTGATTCTCGATGTCATCTTTAATACTGTTATATTTTACCATGCCGCCAATTGTCACGCCAATGGTTGCCGCCCATAACGTGAAAAATGCCGCTCCTAAGCCAATCTTAAGTTTTTGATTTGATTTTAAAAGTCCCTTTGCCATATTATCCTCACTTTAACTGTATTTTAATTATATAATATCCCTAGCCAAATGTCAACACCGAAAAAACTTTAATATTTTAAATTCAAAAAATAGGCATGATTTTGCCTATTTTTCTTCATTCTTTTTATTTGCTTTTTTCGCTTTTTGCTCTATTTTTTCAACCTCTTGTTTTACCGCTTTTTCACTTTTATCAACAGCCTGTTTAGCACATTCCGAATATTTGTATAAAAGTGCACCCGTAACAAGCCCCATGCTGAAACCAAGCAACATTAAAACGTCTTTCATAATTTCCTCCTCACTTTTAGTTTGTGCCAAATTTTTATATTTATACAATCACTTTAAAAAAGAGAAAAATATTATAATTTAACAAAAATTGCGTGTTTTTTAATGTTTTTGAGCGTTTTTTCATTAAAAATTCACAAATTATTGTTCTTGACGCTTAAATTTTGAACTTATTGTAAAAAGAATATCTTGCAAAAAACAGATAAAAATTTGAGTTTTTCTTATCAAAAAACAGGTCATGTAGACACAAAAAAAATACCCCGTTAGGGATATTTTTTTACTTTTTAACCTTTTCTTGCTTTTTGTAGAAGTCTTCTATTGCAGCCCTGATTGCTTCAACAGCAAGGTTTGCAGTATATTCTCTGCCTTCTGGGACTTGCCCCATTTCTTCAAGAATTTGATAGTAATTTGTTCTTAATGCAGCATCAAGAGAACGGCCTTCTATAAGTGAGCATGCAACATCTAAAGCAACGATTGTGCATACTCCACCATAGGCTTTGAATTTCGCATCAGTAATTACATTATCATCATTTACTGATATATATAATTTTACTTGGTCGCCACAGTCTTCATTATCACATTTGCCTGTTCCGTTTGCTCCTCTAAGCCCGCCGGCATACTTTGGATTTACAAATCTTTCTATAATCTTTTCACTATACATAATTATTTCCTCCCTGCTTTGGTGAGTGCTGAAATTGATCTCAATTTAGCAACCGACTTTTCAAGAACATCAACGGCGTAGTCTATATCCTCTTTTGTTAAGTTTTTACCAAATGAGAATCTTATTGAACTATTTGCCACTTCATCTTCAAGTCCCATAGCCTTCAAAACGTGAGATTGTGTAAGTGAATTTGATGTGCATGCCGAACCTGCAGATACCGCAACACCTTCAAGGTCCAAAAGCATTAATAATGATTCCTTGTCAACCATTTCAAAGCAAAGGTTTAAAATTGTGTTTACCTTTTGCAGTGGGTGACCGTTAACTTCAACATATTCGATTCTGTCATGAACGCATTTTAAGAAATATTCTCGAACATTTCTCATCTTTTGCGCATTTATAACCATATCACGAACGGCAACTTCAACTGCCTTTCCAAATCCTGCAACTGCAGGAACATCAACTGTTCCACCACGCTTTCCATGTTCGGCACTTCCGCCATAGATGAGGTTTTCAATTTGAACACCATCTTTAAGATATAGGCAGCCCACACCTTTTGGTCCATAAATTTTATGTGCAGTCATTGTCATGGCATCGATTTCCATATCTTGAACATCAATCTTTATGTTTCCTATGGCTTGGCTTGCATCTGTATGGAAAATAATGCCGTAGTCATGAGCAATCTTTGCAATTGTTTTTACATTTTGAATTGTCCCTACTTCATTATTTACAGCCATGATTGAAATTAAAGTTGTATCTTTTCTTATGATATGCAAAAGTTCACTTAAATTTACAAGTCCATGTTTGTCAACAGGTAAATAAGAAACCTCAAAACCTTCTTTCTCTAAAACTTCACACGCGTCTAAAATAGATTTGTGTTCAATTTTACTTACTATAATATGCTTTCCCTTGTTTGCATAGGCATGAGCAAGCCCTCTTATTGCCCAGTTATTCGCTTCTGTTCCGCCAGAAGTGAAATAAATTTCATTTGCTTTGCTTGCATTTATTGCATTTTTGATGCGATCTCTTGCTTTATCAACTACACTTGCAGCCATTCTACCAAAACTGTGTAAGGTATTGGCATTGCCGTAAATGGCATTAAAGCAAGGCATCATTTCATTTAATACTTCATTTGATACATAGGTTGTTGAAGCATAATCGAAATAAACTTTTTTTGACATTTTACACCCCTTTACATGTTATATATTTTAACACGATCCTTTTATAAAGTCAATAGCAATTAAAATTAAAAATAAAAAAAGTTAAGAATTTAACCTTTTTTATCAATATTTTATGCTAATTTCTCCAAAAGTTCTATTAATTCGTCCTCATTCCATACTCCAATATGGCTTTCCTTCAACTCGCCGTCTTTGTAAACCATGACAGTTGGAATTGACTTTATATTAAACTCTTGGGCAAGATTTTTGCTCTCGTCTACGTCGACTTTTATAATTTTAACTTTCTCGTCGGTTTCTTCCTCTATCGTCTCAAGAATTTGCCCCATAATATGGCAAGGGCCGCACCATGTTGCAAAAAAATCAACTACTACAAGCCCCTCGGCAACTTCCGCTTTAAATTCTTGCTCGCTAACTACTTTCATATTTCCCCCTTTATTATTTTATTCACCACTACAGATGCAATATAACAGCCACACGATGCAGGATAATAACTTATGCTTGCAATCGTTTTCCCAACCTTTTGAGCATTGCCCGTGCTTGTCACCACTTCAAGACTTTCAACTCCATTTTTTCGAAGTTGTTGTCTAACTTTTTTTGCCAAACCGTCCTTTGAAGTTTTGTAAATGTCTGTCAAAACAAAATTTGGCAAATCGCTTCTATTACCCGCACCC
>CANQBU010000087.1 GCA_947589615.1 uncultured Clostridia bacterium
CTGGGGGACATAATATAATTATGGTTGGACCTCCGGGCAGCGGGAAAAGTATGCTTGCAAAGTGCTTTCCGACAATTCTTCCCGATATGACATTTGAAGAGGCGCTTGAAGTTACAAAAATTCACTCAATAGCGGGTGAACTTGACCCAAAAGATGGAATTATTTCAAAAAGACCATTCAGAAGCCCTCATCATACTGCGACAACGGTGTCATTAACGGGAGGTGGTCCGAATAGCAAACCAGGGGAAATCTCACTTGCTGATAATGGAGTTTTATTCTTAGACGAGTTTCCTGAATATACCCGACATACAATTGAGACATTGCGTCAACCTCTTGAAGATGGGGTAATAACAGTTGCCCGCTCAAATGCCACAGTTACATATCCTGCCAATTTTACATTGATAGCAAGTATGAATCCTTGTCCTTGTGGATATTATGGCTCAAAGGAGAGGGAATGTAAATGTTCGGCAAGCCAAATTGCAAAGTATGTGTCAAAATTGTCAGGACCTATTATGGATAGAATAGACATTCATATCGATGTTGATAATGTCACTTATGAACAACTTACAAGCGAAACAATGGAAGAAAAATCTCTGGATATAAAGAAAAGGGTGGACAAGGCAAGAGCAATACAAAACAAGAGATTTCAAAATTCAAATATATTTTGTAACGCAAAGATGAATGCGGCACAAACAAAAAAATATTGCAAACTCGACTCGCAAGGAGAAGCCTTGCTTAGAGTAGCATTTGAAAAATTAAAGTTAAGTGCAAGGGCACATGACAGAATTTTAAAGGTTGCAAGGACAATTGCCGACCTAGAAGGAAGCGAGAACATTCAAGCAAGCCACATCGCAGAGGCGGTGTCTTACAGAACACTTGATAGAAAATATTTTCAATAAGGAGTGATAAATGGAAGAAAAGGGCAAATTTATAGTGTTTTTATCGCAATTTGATTTGATAAATTCCAAATACGACAAAATCCTCGAATATATCGACGAGAAAAACCTTTTTGAAAGTTTTAAAAAATGTTATAAACTTGTGGACGATAAAGTATTAACCCTTGAAGTTTTTACAAAAATGAAATCTTATGCAAATGTAGGTGATGTTGACAAGTTTTTAAAAGACATGGAAGAAAGGAAGATAAAAATTGTTACAAAATATGATGCGGATTATCCAAGCAAATTGCAAAATCTTCCCGATGCGCCAACTATTTTATATTGTAAAGGGGATTATAGTTTAGTTGAAATGCCTGCACTTGGAATTGTTGGAACAAGAAAGCCCTCACGTTATGGCATGATAACAACAGAAAGACTTGTTAAAGATATAGCAAGTTGCGGCATAGTAATAGTAAGTGGGTTAGCATTCGGAATTGATTCGATTGCCCATAAAAAATGCTTGGATGTAGGAGGGAGGACAATTGCTGTTCTTGCTTGCGGATTTGATAACATTTTTCCTGCTCAGCATAAAGGTCTTGCCGACGAGATAGTAAGAAAGGGCGGATTGCTTATTAGCGAATATAGGCCAAAAGCAATAGCTTATAAATACACTTTCCCTATAAGAAATAGAATTATTGCCGCATTAAGCGAAGGAGTTTTAATAAGCGAAGCGGGAATTAGAAGCGGAACATCTTACACTAAAGATTATGCACTTGATTATGGAAAAAATATTTATGCGGTTCCTGGACAAATCGATTCTGAGACATCATATTTGCCAAATAAACTTATTAAAGATGGCGAGGCAAGCTTGGTCATGACAAGCGAGGATATACTTCTTGACTATGATTTACCTTCAATGTTAAATGAAAGTGTTAAAGAGAAAAAGGCTTGTCAATTATCGGTGGAAGAGCAATTAATTTGTAAAAATTTGGAGAATGGCATGAAAAGTATTGATGAACTCACCTCTTTGACAAATTTAAACATAAATATTTTAAATACTTGTTTGACAACTCTTGAAATTAATGAGATAATTAGAAGGTTGCCGGGTGGAGTAGTTGCTTTAATTTAGAAAAATCAATCAAAAATTCTTGCAGTAACGATAGGAGGAATTTATGAAATTAGTAATAATAGAATCACCATTTAAAAGAGAGGCATTAAAAAAATATCTCGGACCGGGATATGAAGTTTTTGCCACAAAAGGTCATATAAGAGATTTACCGCAAAAGAGTTTCGGAATAGATATAAGAAACAATTTTGAGCCAAAATATGAAATAGTTCCCGACAAGCATGAACTTATTAAGGAATTAAAATCAAAAGCCGAAAAAGCGGAAGAAGTTTTAATTGCGACCGACCCTGACCGTGAAGGTGAAGCAATCTCTTGGCATGTTGCAAATGTTTTGGGCTTTGATAAAGATAAAACTTGCAGAATAGAATTTAATGAAATTTCCAAAAAAGCAGTTACACACGCCTTGACATGCCCAAGAAAAATAGATTTGAAGTTGGTCGATGCCCAACAAGCAAGAAGGGTGCTTGACAGACTTGTGGGATACAAAGTTTCTCCAATTATTTGCAAAAAAATTGCTCCAAAATTAAGTGCCGGCCGTGTTCAATCAGTTGCCCTAAAACTTGTAGTTGAAAGGGAAGTCGAGATAGAAAAATTTGTTCCTGAAGAGTTTTGGACCGTAAGTGCGGCATTGAAGAAAGGCTCAAGTGCGATTAAAACTACCCTTGCCACAAAGAATAAAAAGAAATTTGTTCCTAAAAATAAAGAAGAAGTTGATAAGTTACTGCAGGATATAGACGGAAAAGATTTTGTTGTCCAAGAAATTAAAAAATCAAAGACAAAATCTCATGCACCTGCACCTTTTACGACAAGCACAATGCAACAAGATGCTTTGAATAAATTGGGTATGAGTCTTGCCAGAACTACCGCCGCCGCTCAGCAACTATACGAAGGCGTCGACATAAAAGGAGAGGGAAGGATTGCCCTTATCACTTATATAAGAACGGACTCTGTTCGTGTTTCACAAGATGCTCAAAATGCTTGTCGCGAGTTTATAAAGAATAAATATGGGCAAGAATATGTTCCGTCTAAGCCAAACATTTATCATACAAAAGAGTCGGCACAGGACGCTCACGAAGCAATTCGCCCAATTACGATGGACATTTCGCCTGAACTTGCAAAAGAGACTTTGTCAAACGATAACTATAAACTGTATAAGCTTATTTATGAACGCTTTTTGGCAAGCCAAATGGTTGAAGCGGAATATTCAAGTGTTGCTGTTAATTTCGATTGTGAAGGATATGGCTTTAAAGTAAACGGAAAGACAATGGAATTTCCAGGCTATACAACTGTATATAAAGAATTTGTAGAAGAGGAAAATAAAGAGGGAATGGCGGGAAGAATACCAAAACTCGAAGAAAATGAAGTTTTAAAATGTGATAAAATCACTCCTGAACAAAAATTTACAAAGCCACCTGTAAGATACACTGAAGCAAGCCTTGTAAAGGCAATGGAAGAAAAGGGAATAGGAAGACCTGCGACTTATGCTGCGACAATCACAATTTTGCAGTCAAGGAAATATACAGAAAAAGAGGGCAAATATTTGAAGCCGACCGAATTGGGAAGGAAAATAACCGCATATTTAAACAAATTCTTTGCGAGTGTTATAAATGTCAAGTTTACCGCATATATGGAGGGAAGACTTGATGATATTGCAGTAAAAGAAGAGGACTGGCACAGCGTTGTTGCAAGCTTTTGGAATGGGTTTGAACACCTTCTCGAAAGAGCGGACGCATCTTCGGTGACAATGAAAGAGCCGCCAAAAGAAACAGATATAATTTGTGAAAAATGTGGGCATAAAATGCTTATAAGAACAGGAAAGTTTGGCAAATTTTTGGCTTGTTCAAATTTCCCTAAATGCAAAAATACCAGACAAATTGACGAAAGCAAAAAGGTAGTAGGAAAATGTCCTGAATGCGGCGGAAATATGATTGAGCGCAGAAGTAAGCATGGCAAATTATATTATTCTTGCGATAATTACCCAGAGTGTAAATTCATGAGTTGGGATATTACCACAGGAGAAAAATGTCCAAAATGTAAAAGTCCGCTTATAAAGAAAGGGAAAAAGGTAATTTGTTCAAATAAGGATTGCTCATTTGAGGTAATAGCGGACAAAAATCAAGAATAATTATTAAAAATATGCTAAAATTTAGTTTAAGGAGAAATTATGGAAAGTATGTTTAGAGGAACCACAATTTGTGGTGTTAAAAGAGACGGAAAAATTGCTCTTGCGGGCGACGGGCAGGTTACAATGTCCGAAAGTGTGATTTTTAAGTCAAATGCACATAAGGTTAGAAGAATTTATGATGATAAAGTGGTAATTGGGTTTGCTGGCTCAGTAGCCGATGCCTTTTCACTTTGCGAAAGATTTGAAAATATGCTCAATAAGTTTTCGGGCAATCTCATGAGAAGCGCGGTTGAACTTGCAGGAACTTGGCGTGAAGATAAGGCGTCAAGACAACTCAATGCGATGATGATTGTTGCCGACAAAGATAAACTTTTGATTGTAAGCGGAACGGGCGAAGTGATTGAACCTGATGACGATGTTTGTGCAATCGGTTCGGGCGGAAACTATGCTCTTGCAGCGGCAAAGGCGTTAAAACAAAACACAAATTTATCTGCTAAAGAAATTGCCCAAAAAGCACTTGAAATTGCAGGACAAATATGCGTTTTTACAAACGATCATATAACTATTGAGGAGGTTTAATATGAATATGACACCAAAACAAATTGTCGATGAACTTGATAAATACATTATCGGTCAAGCGAAGGCAAAGCGTGCAGTTGCTATTGCACTTAGAAATAGATATAGAAGAAGCAAGTTGCCAAAAGAAATTCGAGAGGAAATTACTCCAAAAAATATTATCATGAAAGGCCCTACAGGTGTTGGTAAAACCGAAATCGCAAGACGACTTGCCAAACTCGTTGGCGCACCTTTTATTAAGATTGAGGCTACAAAATACACTGAAGTTGGTTATGTTGGCAGGGATGTTGAAAGTATGATCCGCGATCTTGTTGAAGTCTCTGTTCGAATTGTCAAAGATGAGAAAAATCATGAGATGGAGGCAAAAGTTAAGCCTATTGTCAACAACAAACTGGTAAATGCTATAAGTGATACTCGAAGAGCGCAAAATATTGCTGTTGATAAAACCGAAGTTGAAGAGGCGCTCAAAAATGGAAAACTTGAGGATGAACAAGTTGAGATAGAAGTTATTGACAACAGCAAACCTATGGTTGCAATCGGAATGCCCGAAATAAATATCGGAAGTATGTTTGACGGGATTTTGCCACCAAAACGCCATAAGAGAAGAATGTCGGTTTCACGTGCACGAGAACTTTTGACAAGTGAAGAATGTGATAGAATTGTTGATAAGGACAGCGTTTATGCGGAGGCTATAAGAAGGACTGAAGAGGAAGGCATAATCTTTATTGATGAAATTGATAAAATTATTGGAAAAGCGGGTGGCTCCAATAATCAAGACGTTTCAAGAGAAGGCGTGCAAAGAGATATTTTGCCTATTGTCGAAGGTAGCACTGTAGCAA
>CANQBU010000088.1 GCA_947589615.1 uncultured Clostridia bacterium
AGTTTAATCGCTGGATTTACAAATTTAGATATTAAATGGGCATTCCTTTCAATAATGATTGGCGATATAATCTCAACTGGGGCAATAACATTATTATGCTGCTTATTTTCGACATCTTTAACTTATATTTTAATTATTTCTTTAATAATTATAATAGTATTTTTATTTATTGATTTATTTATTTCTATGTTTAAATCAAAAAAAAGAATAAATTAGCTTAGATCTCGCAATAAATATAACTATATACGCAGTCTATTAAAAAAGCAAAAGTTGTAAATTGAATTAACTTTTGCTTTTTATTTGAACATTTTTAAATTTATTAGCATTAAAAATCATCTTCACATTGCAAAATTTTATCAATGTTTGTCATTAAGCGTTTATTTCCAATACTTTACTAATGCATATTTTTTTATGTAATACCTTAAAGGTAAAACAATAAACAATATTACAATTGGCAAAATCAAAGTAGTTGCAAAATAAGTAAAGTCTTTTGTGGCTACACCAAAAATTAGGTTTAATCCTACTACAACGCAAGATGAGAGCAGGAAAAATGCCCATATTTTCCAATTTGGATTAATTTGATTTGGCAACCAACTTGAATACATTTTATAATTGTAAAATTTCCAAGCTACATCGATAAGTAGAAGGGCAGGCAATAGTATATACAGAAAGTTTGTGCTCGAAAATGTATTTTTTGTAAAATGTAATATCAAAAATAGACAAGTTGAGGAGGCTGAAGCAACTATAAAAGTTATAAAACTAATTATTAAATATAAAAAATTTGTATTGTGCTCTTTTTTCTCATTTGCTTTTTTATAAATATTGAAGGATATATTCTGACTTTCATAAAACTCTTTTAGATCATTATAGTCATAAATCGCATCTTCTCTAACTTCACCTGAGGAACTGTCCTTTGTTTTAGAATACAATTTATTTAAAATTTCTCTATGAGAAGGATCAATTGACGTATCTCTTTTAGGGGCAGGTAATCTTGTATCTTTTGTATTTTCTGAAACTATTTTCAGCCTTGGAGGTTCAATTTTTCTTGCTTTGCCAACCGAACTCTCATCAATTCTTCCAGTAATAAACTTTGCATCATCTTTGATTTCCTCCGGTTTATTTTCGACTGGTTTTGCTGTAACAGTAGATTGTGTGCTACCGTCAAAAATTGAACTAAAGTTTCTACTTCTTGGCATGTCGGCATTTGTCATTCCAGTAGTTCTGTATTTCATTTTGTTTTCGAGAATTGAATTTTTAAATTCTTCTCGACTAGCACGTTTTTTATCATTCGACTCAATTAAAGGGTCGGTTGCAACCATTGCTATTTGATCTTCCGCAAAACTTCTTTTTCTCTTTATTTTATTAATATCTTTTGATATGTCGTATATTCTCTGATTATATTCTTCAACATTGTCATTTTTAGGCAACAAGACAGCGTCATCTTTCTTCTCTTCTGTCGAAATCTCTTCTTTCTTTTCCTCTTCACTATTTTTTACATCGGTATTACTACCAAAAGGAGAGGTGTTTGTAACAAAATAGTTATTATTAAAAAGATTTGTAGACTGATTAGGATATATATGCTCTATGATTGTGGATTGATTTTGTGTAGGGGAGATTTCTTTGTGAACATCTTCTTTCACCATTTTTTCTTGATTACTAATGAATACAGAATCATTTTCATCGTCGTTACTTATATTTGAAAAATCAAAGTATCCATCATTTTGACTATCTGAATCCTCTTCTTTGTTTTTTAATTCATCTATTGTATTATATTCAGGTATTTCTTTATTTGATTGAAGTTTCGTAGAAGTCTGTTGATTTTGCTCTTCTAATGCATCAAAATCAGTAAAATCCCTAAACACATCGATTTTATTCATATCAAAATAGGCTTTTAATTCTTGATAAAAACCTCTTCCTTTTTCTGTTAGTGAATAGTATTTTCTGTTAGGACCATAATTGCTGCTTTGAAGATAAGAAGAAACATAATTTTGTTTTTCCATTCTTGTCAAATTAGAGTAAACACTTGGTTTTTTAAGATTTATTTTCCCATAACTTCTTGCAGATATCTCACTTATAATATCAAGTCCATAAAAATCTCTCTCTTGTAAACAGGTGAGTATTAAGTATGACAATTGTCCTTTTGCATAAAGTTCCATAAATGACCTCTATTAAATTATAAAATATTAATAAATTTAAGTCAAGATTTTTTTATTCTTTTGTATAAATATTTTACTCAAGGGGAGTTTCTATTGAAATGTTTAAAAAATTAATTTAATAATTTGTAAGGGGACAAAGACCTTTTACTTGTTTTTTGATTGTAATTTGAAAATTTTAATAAAATCCGGGCATTATATTATCTCTGCGTAAAACACAAGTTTTACGCAGAGATAGTCGCATACTAGCGTCGTAAAGCGTACTAGTTTGTTATCTTTTCATAATTATTCATTTTTTTAATAATTTATAAATTATGAAAATATGGCAAGCGTTTTGGCAAAAGCTATTCCTATATTACCGCAAACTTCATCATCATATATAGTTTTTGTTTCATCATTTATCGAAGGAATATTCCTTAGACCTTTTACTGTTATATAATTAATCAATTTCAAAAATATTTTATATATATCGTCTCCCTTAAATAATTCATTTGGACAAAAGCATAAAACACTTTCTAAATAAATTTGATTAGGCATGAAATTATTTACATTATAAAAAACCGTATTGAATATTTTTAAGATTTTCGTAAAATTTTTGCCAGTTGCCTTCATTTTTATTCTCAAATTATCTATCCGTTTTCCAATGTTAATATCAATAAACCCTTTTTTGCGTCCCCCATAAAATTTAAGAACATCATCAGTATTATAATTTGCAAGAAATATTTCTATTGCTGTATTTACGCCAAAATCTTCTTTACCATAAATTCTTAAAATATTATCTCTCAAGGTTACCAATGAAGTTTCACTCAAAAAAGGAAGCAGACTATTCTGTAAATCTTCCGCTAAATCATAAATATTATATTTTGTCGGATCAAATTTAACTTCTTTTACTTCTTCTACCTTGCGTTTTCTTTTAAATCTAAAACGCTTTTTTCTGTTTTTTTTGCGATTTTTCCAAGCGTATTTTAATCTTTCTTTGAAGTTCCGCCAAAAATTTTGCTTTTTATAAGTATTTAACTCTAATTGTGGATTATTAATTCCTAAAATATAAGTAAAATTTGAATTATCCACAAATGCACCGTTTAATAATTCATTAACCGGTTGCAAAATTACATTGTCCAAATTAATATAAGAAACTTTTTTAGAAAGTTGTTCTATAGCAGACGAAAGAATTTTGTTAACCATATCTCCGGTTTCGTTAACAAATTGACTCTTGTCTTGTTTCGCAACTGAAATTATAAGATCTTTTGAGATTTTTATCGTTGACATTATTTACCCTTTACTCGAGGATATATTTTATCCTTTTCGCCCATATATTTTCTAAGAACTACAGGGATATTAACAGAACCATCAGCATTTAAATTATTTTCTAAAAATGCAATCAGCATTCGTGGTGGTGCCACAACAGTATTATTTAATGTATGCGCTAAAGCTATTTTGCCTTCTTGAGTCTTATATCTTATTCCAAGTCTTCTTGCTTGAGCATCGGTAAGATTTGAACAAGAACCCAATTCACCAAAATATTTCTTTTGTCGTGGACTCCAAGCGTTTATATCACAAGATTTTACTTTTAGATCAGCCAAATCCCCACTGCAACATTCCATAATTTCGTGCGGAATATCCAAAGTTCTGATGAAATTTGCCACATTTTATTATACCATTCTCTTGATTCATCAGGTTTACAAATTACAATCATTTCTTGCTTTTCAAATTGGTGTAATCTATAAATACCTCTTTCTTCAATACCATGTGCTCCAACTTCCTTTCTAAAACAAGGAGAATACGATGTTAAACATAATGGCAAATCTTCTTCTTTTAGAATTGTATCTTTAAACCTTCCTATCATTGAATGCTCACTTGTTCCAATCAAATAAAGATCCTCGCCATCAATTTTATACATCATATTTTCCATTTCTTCAAAACTCATAACACCATTGACGACATCACTTCTAATCATAAAAGGCGGAATACAATAAGTAAATCCTTTGTCAATCATAAAATCCCTTGCATAAGAAAGAATAGCCGAATGCAATCGAGCAATATCGCCTGTTAAGTAATAAAAACCATTTCCGCTTGTTCTTCTAGCACTGTCAAGGTCAAGTCCATTTAAACTCTCTAAGATATCAACATGGTAAGGTATTTCATAATCAGGAATTTTTGCCTCTCCAATTGTCAACCTTTGAACATTTTCTTTGTCATCCTTTCCTATAGGAACATCATTATCAATTATATTAGGTATAGAACACATTAATTTTTTGAGTTTTTCAGAAAGCTCGCCTTCTTCACATTCAATATGTTCAATCCTTTCATTATTTTTTACTACTTCTGACTTAATCTTATTAGCTTCCTCAATGTTTTTTTCTTTCATCATTTTGCCAATTTGACTACTTAGATTATTTCTTTGAGAACGTAGATTATCACCTTCTCTTTTTAAATCTCTTATTTTTTCATCTAATTTTAGAATCTCATCTACATATGGTAATTTATGGTCTTGAAATTTCTTTCGGATATTTTCTTTAACCAATTCAGGATTTGTTCTTATAATATTTATGTCAATCATTTTTTCCTCCAATGTAAATATTATATACATATCAACGAGTATAGTCAAATGAATATAAAAAATTATAATATTTTACGCATAGATATTTAAAACATTTTACATTTTTTTTATTTAATGGTATAATTTTTATTATGAAAAATAATTTAACTTTTTATCAAAAAAGAGATTTACAAAATCGTTTAAAAATGGCAAAATACACTGAAAAATTGCCAGATTATTGTTTAGATTTTTTTATAGGTATTGAAAATAACACTTCTTCACTTACAAGATATAATTACGCCATGGACCTATATGTATTTTTTAATTATTTAGCAAAATATAAATTTAATAAAAACGAAAATGAGATAGATTTAAACGATTTAAATACCCTTCAAGCAAGAAATATTGAACAATATTTATCTTATATTTCATTTTATGAGTTAGATGGAAAAACTTATAAAAATGACGAAAAAGGAAAAGCAAGAAAACTTGCCTCGCTTAGATCATTCTTTAAATATTTATTTAATCATGATTTAATTTCGTCTAATGTTGTATCTAAAATTGAAACGCCCAAATTGCACAACAAAGAAATAATCAGATTGGAGAAAAGTGAAGTTTCAAAACTTATGACAGCAATAGAAAATCCGACAGATTTTTCACAAAGGCAATTCAATTATAATAAAAATACATTTGAAAGAGATAATGCCATTGTTACCCTATTTCTAGGTACAGGCATAAGAATATCGGAACTTGTAGGGCTTAATGTCGAAAGTTTTGACTTTTCTCAAAACGCATTTTTAGTTACACGCAAAGGTGGCAATCAAACCACATTGTATTT
>CANQBU010000089.1 GCA_947589615.1 uncultured Clostridia bacterium
TGAAACTGAAGAACATGAGATAATTACACTACCTATGGATACATATTTAAACAAAAATATTGCGGTATTTGGTTCAAGTGGTAGCAAAAAATCGAGAGGATTTGCAATACCAAACGGGATAGAATTAGCACAAGAGGAATTGCAAAAAGCAATAAAAAGGGATATGAGTTTAGTATTCACAGATCCAAAAGGAGAATTATATAGAAAACTCGCAAAGTATCTTGAAAGTAAAAATTATGATGTAAAAATATTCAATTTAGTTAATCCAATATATTCAAATGGAGCAAAATTTATAAATTTTGTAGAAGATGAAACAGATGCACAGATATTTAGCCAAATAGTTATAGAGGGTACTCAATTAGACAGAAAGTCAAATGGAGATGAATTTTGGAGTAGAGGAGAACAAAATTTATTAAAGGCATTACTATTATATGTAATTAACTATGTAAAAAAGGATGCAGATAAAAGTTTAGGATTTATCTATGATACGTTAGCAAGTGGTAATATAAAGCAAATAGATAAAATATTCTATAATACAGAAGGACCAACTCAACTAAGCTATAATATTTATGCACAGGCTACGGATATTGTAAAACAATCAGTAGTTACAGGACTTGCAACAAGGTTACAAATATTTCAAACTGAAAAGATTAGAAATATAACGAATAAAGATGAGATTAATTTTGAAAGTATAGGTAATAAAAAAACATGTGTGTTTGTAGTTACGAGTGATACAAATAGTGCATTTGATTTCCTATCTACATTATTTTTCTCATTTTTATTTATAAAGCTAATTAAACAAGCTGATATGAATGTAAATGGCAAATTAAATGTGGAAACATCATTTATATTAGATGAATTTACAAACATAGGAAGAATTGTAGATTTTGAAAAGAAACTAGCTACTACAAGAAGTAGAGGAATCAATATATTTATGATATTCCAAAATATAGCACAATTAAAAAACAGATATGACAATGATGTATGGCAAGAAATATTAGGAAATGCAGATACAAAAATATGTATGGGAGCAGGTGATATATTAACAGCAGAGTATATTACAGAATATTTAGGAGTAGCAACAGTAGAAACAAATGCAATAAAAAAAGCAGCAGGATTTGATGGAAATTTTACTTATGGAGTAGAAAACATTTCTAAGAATAAAAGAAATTTAATGAATCCTGATGAATTGCTAAAGTTAGATAATAATAAAGAAATAGTGATAGTAAGAGGGAGAAAGCCTTTTATATGTAATAAATATGATTATTCTATGCACAAGGAAGCGGAAAAGCTAGAAGATATGACAGTAGAAGAACAAAAGATAATTTTCAAAGATAATGTCGAAAGTGAAAGAAACAAATGGCAACCAAAGCAAGTAGAATACAGTTTTAAAGATTTTTAGAAGTAAAAAATTAAAAGTAAGAAGGTGAAAAATATGACAGAAGAACTGCAAGAAAAAATAAAATGGCAAAATATCAATTCATCTAAGGAAAGAGGTAAAATATTAACAGGAAAAATTATAGCAATAGAGAGTGAAAAAATAAAAGATAATAATATAGTATGTGCGATTATTGATTTTAGAGGAATAAGAGTTTTAATACCAGCTACAGAAATTGCAGAAGATATAAAAAATGATAAAAAACAACTTAGAAATATGATGGGAGCAGAAATAAAATTTATAGTAATAGAAATAGATATGATTGGAGAAAAAGCAATAGCATCAAGAATAAAAGCTATGGAACGATTGAAAGAAATTAACTTGAAAAAAGTAGAAGTAGGAGATAATGTTTATGGTAAAGTTATTGGTACGTGGAGAAAACATATAAGACTTGAATGTATGGGATGTGATTTTATAATTAAAGCACAAGATTTGCAATATGGGTATATTGAAGATGTTTCCAAAATTTATAAAATAAATGAACAAGTAAAGGTATGTATTAAAGAAATATCTGAAGACAGAAAAAATATTAAAATATCCGTTAAAGATTTGTTAGAAGATCCATTTAAGAATATTAGAAAAGATTTTGTAGAAAAAGGAGAGTATTTAGCAACTATAACAGGATACACGAATAGTGGAATGTTTGCGAATATTGCACAAGGTGTAGATACAGTTTGCACATTACCTACTTGGCTTGATAGACCACCACTTCCTGGAGAAAAAGTTGTCGTTAAAATTTATAAAATAATTCCAGAGAAAAGAAAAATTTATAGTTCATTGGTAAGAACAATAGGTGGTGATGCTAATGAATGATATTCAGCATAAAATAGCAAAATTGTTATGGGATTTTCATTCGATACGTGAAGAACAAGTAATGAAGATATGTAATTGTACTGAAAAAGATATAGGATATTTAATTGCTCAAAAAGTTATCAAAAGAGACAATAATACAAAAATATTGATACATGCAGGAAAAGCAATAAATAATAGAAACGTTATAGCTTTTGATGTTGTTATGCAGTATTTAGATAGAAATCCTAAACTGAAAGTAGGAAAACATCCTATATGTGTAAATATGGTAACAGATTATTTTACATATGATATTTTAGCAATAAAGGAAAGTGAAGTAGAAAATGTTTTTGAAACAATAGATGAAATATCCAAATCAGAAAGATTAATAATTATTATAGATACTAAGCAATATATGAAAAAGAACCTAATGACTAAAAGACCTTGCTATATTTGTACATATCCACCACTGAAAATTATAGATAGAATAAATTAATAAAAATAAAGCTACTATTTTAGCTGTAATAGGCTAGAATAGTAGCTTTAATATTCATGTCAAAGTTTAAATAAATTATTCGACAAATTATATTTAGATGTGATATAATAAAAAAATACAGAAGGAGTTGTAAAATATGACATTGGAATTTATAACAGATTATATAAATAGCAAAATAAACGAAAATCAAGATATATTGATATTTACTTTTTATGAATTAAGGTTAAAGAACAATCTATCAGAAAGTGAAACAAAAAGGTTTTTGGAACTTGCTCAAATTAGATTAGAAAACTTAGGATATAAAACATACAAAGCAGGGGAAAAGTTTGTATATGTAGATATTGTGTGTAAGGTAAAAGAAAATGAACTAATGGTAGCAGTAAAGAAGTAGGGGGAAAATTAAAAATGAATTTAGTAAAAGAATTAAATAAGAATAAGTTAAAATTATTAGAAGATGCTGGAGTAAATGTAGAGAATAGAGAATATAGCAAAGAAGAGAGGCGCAAGTTGAAGATTTTGTTATGAATCATAGCACTAAAAATGGAGATTTGAATAAATTTAGTAATCAATATAAAGATATTTTAAACGATATAATAAAGTATCAGTCCTTATAGATGTAGAAGGAGAACGTATGAAATATAAAGTATTTGATGTTGTAGAATTGAATAACAATAATTTAGCGACAATATTAGATAAAGAAAATAATACATATAAAGTTGAAGAAATTGATAATAATGGAAAAATGCAGAAAATAACAAAAATTACTGATGATGATATAAGAAAGTTAAGATTTTCAAAATAAACTATATATAACATTCAAATGGAAAAAACAAATATATTTGATTAACAATAAAAATATAAGGGAGGAAAATTGCTATGAATAAAAAGTTAGTTATAATAGTTACAGTAATTATAATATTAATATTCGCAATATTTATTATAACAGGATTTAAGGAAAGAACAGATGTATTTCTTACAGATTATTCTGTATCTGAAGATGGAACAAAAATCACACTTAATGTTTCTATTTCAAGTTCTATGGGATACACCAGAGGGCTTAAAGTAAAACAAGGTGGAGATAATAAATACATAACATTTTATTCTACTTTTGGAGGTTTCAATAGTAAAATAGGGGCAAAAAATAAGTTTGAAATAGAATTAAATGCAAGTTGCACAGAAATATACTTTTATAAAGGAGACGGAGGATATAACCTAGTTTTAGAAAAGGACGAGCTTACAAATAAGTGGAGAAAGCCTAATAAATTTCAAGAAGATGAAGAATTAATAGGTTTTACAGATATACCTAAAAACTTTGAAACAGAAGAAGCAATAGGTAGGACACCCTCTATGAAACAATATAATAGTATATTTGAAAAAGTAAAAAAAAGTAAAAATTGTATTTATTGACAATAATAATAGGAATATGATAGAAAAATTATAGAAAGAACTTAGGAATAATAAATTAATTTAAGTTCAGAAAGGAGAAAAATATGAAAAAAGATTTTATTTCAAAACAATTAATTGCTTTTTCAATTATTGCTACTTTTTTTTCATTTATATTAATGCATAATGTTGAAGCAACAAGCGTAGAAGAAACAAACTCGAAAAATGTACCTGTAGAGAAGGAGGAGGTAATTTTAGAATATGATGCTATAACAGGAGAAACAAGAGAGGTTAATATGGAGGAATTACAAAAAGTTATATCATTGTATAATAATAACTCTGAAAATGTCAATAAGGTCGAAGGTTATACTCCAAAACATCGACAAAATCAATTTAACTCTTTAATTATGCCTATGATGAGTGATAGCAGATATGAAACTACAGCTACAAGAATAACAAATACTGCTCCTGCTCCTTATTCTAAGGTATTGAAAACTGTTTCTGATGGTGGAGAGTCGACAGCATTTTTAGTAGGACCTAGAGCAGCTATGACTTCTGCTCATTGTATATTTACAAAAAATGGTAATGAATTCTTTAAAAATTGGCACTGTTATGCAGGGTTTAACGGTACTAAATATTTCGGACCTTCATCGGGATGGACTAAGGTATACTATTCTAATACATGGATGGATTCTCATGAATCGAGTTCTGATTGGGCAATTGTCGTATTAGGGGAAGATTATAGTCAGGAGGTTGGTTGGTTTGGAACGCAAATGCTATCTGACAGTGAATTATCAAATTTGAATGTTACTACATTGGGCTATCCTACCGATGCGCATTATGGCTACGATGGTGGTTCTCAATATATGACGGGATATAAAGTAAAGAAGGTTGCTACAAATGATTTTACCTATGGTGCTTTTACTACTGATGGATACAGTGGTTCTCCAATAATGAGGGATTCTGACAACTATGTGGTTGGAGTACATTATGGAAGCCTATCGCACACTTTATCTGGAGGGGTAAGGGTAAACCAAGCTATGATTAATGTTATACTAGATTTAAATAAATAGCTAGGTGTGTTAAAATAAATTTTAAGAGAAACTTCAGTGTTGAAATCTCTCTATTTTTACATAAATTACCAAAAAACATGAAATTTACATATTAGCATAAATAATATGTGGGAAAAATAAAATAAAAAAATAGCCAAGAGAAGCACCGATTTGATATGATGTTTTTGTTAGAAAATAACGTCATACAAAGGAGGTGCTTCTCTATGATTAATAGCATAATACAAAGTATCATAGAAAACAAGGATTTTTTAGAAAAAAGTTTAGAAAAAAGCATAAGAAATAATGAAATAAGCATGTTTAGTAGAGATTTAAGAAAG
>CANQBU010000090.1 GCA_947589615.1 uncultured Clostridia bacterium
ATAAGCAAGATTGTGGGCAAAATTTTAATTGGCAAAGGTGATGATAATGACTTTGTCAATTTAATATCAGGAATAATGAAATACAATGTCTATAATAGTATTCCTGACTATAAGGCGGAACTTCCTCAAATTAATATCACCCCAAAGGAAGGTGAGGAAAATACAATGGGTTCATATCTGCGATATCAAGACAAATTATGGATAAACCCTTCATATTTTAATATTTCAACCTTAAAACAAAACCCGAATGAACTTGTGCATTTATTCAATGTTGTAAGTCATGAAATGCGTCATTGGTATCAGAATCATGAAACTTATAATAAAGTAGAAAGTAGCATGAGAGAATTGATTATGTCGGGAATTGGAGATGTCTTTTTTGAGAATGCTGTAAGTAATTTAAATGAGAAGGAGACTTTCAGTTACGAAGATATTCTTATGCTTTATAGAAATGTGGGGCTAGAGGAAATATTAGATGATTTTAAAATGTTAAATACTGATTCTGCCGACCTTAATTCTGGAATGGGCATAAGCACTGAATTGGGACGATATTCAGAATTTGCAGACGATGATGTTAATAGGGCAAGAATGGGTATAGCACAGGTTCTTAATCATGCACAATATGCATCACAAGCCAAGGAGTTAGACGCAAGACTAGCGGGGGCTATTGGATCTATAAATTTGGTTAGCGAATTAAAGCAAAGCAAAAATAAAGAAGCCGTTAAGTGGTCTTCTAAGATAGATATTACAAGCCTAATTCAAGACGCCGTTGACACAGAAATGGGAGTTGAAGAAGGAAACGAAGAGGGGAAAGAGGCTCGGCTAGGAAATGACGAACTAAGAGATAGTTATGATAACTTTTTAAGAAATGTATCTCCTGAAAGGGTTGTGCAAATGATGTCGGGGATTGACAATCTTGAATTTTTGGAAAAATTTAATGACAATATTTTAAACCAAAAGCCACAATCCCAACGTGAAAAGATTTTGATAAATGCACTCGCAAGAGGTATAGGTAAGCATTTTATGCCTGCCCATTCAAATGAGCCAGAAGGCATCAAGGGAATTTACAGCCAAATTCCAAAGGAAAAATTAAAAGAAATGTTCTCAAGCGGGCTGACACAGAATGTTAAAGGAGACACTATTGGACTTCGTCCAAATGGCTATAAAATGATAATCTCGCTTTTAGGTCAAGAATTAGGTCAAGAGGAAGTTTTGCAAAAGGTGCAAAATCTTATTGACGGAGAGCAATATGAGTTAGCAGGGGATTTAATAGAGGAATACCAGAAACAATTTTCAGCAGTAACTGACGAAGACTTTGAAAATATGCAGAGATTTCATGATTCTTCAATTTCTATTATTGAAAGCAATAAAGAGAAACTTTTTGATGCAATTAGAAGAGGGGGGAATGAATCATATATCAGCAATCTGCTGAACAATAAATTTTCGGGCAACTTTGTTAAAGAACTTTATGATGTAAGACTTGAAACGTTAGAGAAGGTAAATAATTGGGCTAAAGATGGGGGACATAGCACAGACGGTGTCAGAAGGTCAATGGGAAAATTGATTAATGATTATGTCGCGATTCAAAAGATTTTACAAGACGCTCCTGACAGGCTTAAAGAGGCGGGGACCCAATATTTTGAATTGGCAGAAAAATACAATGAAACCATAACCATATTGTTTAACTCAAACCTTAGTCATCTTAGCGAAGAGGCGGCAAAGAGCGTGCAAACGGAGAGCACAGACGGCAAGAATGACGGTGCAATGGTTGATAAAACATTAAATGATTTAAGCAATTTGTCAGACGAGGAATTTTTGAAAGAAATAAAATATTTGTTAGAGCACTGTAAAGCCCAAAATGCCAATTTGAAGGAAGAATTTAGCACAATAGAATTGGAAGAAAACGAAAATTTTGAAGAGGAAGAGGCAATAGAACCACCTCAAATAGAAGAAGCCTTAACTCAAGAACAATTAAAAGAAGATAAAGTAAATGAGACAGGGGAAGAGGCCGACAAAAACACAGATGATGATTTTAGCGCAGACATGTAAACTCATTAATAAAATATTTTGCCCAAAATGAAATTTCAAATGTGAAATGAAATTTACTTGACAATTTGAGGACAATTGTGATATAATCCTCATGACAATTAAATAACACATAAAGACTGAACTGAGAGGTCCTCTCTATGAAGTTCGACCAACCTGCTAAAGGTAAGGTGGTAATGAGGAATTGGCGTTTGCCAAGACTATGTGGCTTTTGGTAATAGGATATATTAACTCCACATAGTTTGTGGAGTTATTTTTTTGCAATAAAGGAGAAGAAATGGTAGAAGAAAATAAAAGAACAAGGTGGACGGGGAGATTTTTTGCGATTTTACAATCTGATGAAAAGGAATTGAAATCAAATCTAAAAAGTTTGGGACTTGATTATCAAAAAGTTAAGGGATTATGGGCTGACGAAAAAATCATCGTTTGGAAAATGGAATATAATTATCTTCAATTTAAAGATATTATTATAAGCCTTAATGCTAAATTTAAACAAAAGAAATTTTGTTTTGGGAGGAAACTCGAGGATAAATATGATGTTTTGATTTATCAAACGGAAGACTTTGACAATCCTCAATACAATATAATTGGAGAATTTTCTGTAGATGCAAAAGAAGATAACATTGAGTTTGGGAAACTTCAGCACAATGTCTGTTCGGCGGCAAGTAAATGCGTAAAGGGGAAATATAAAAGAGAACAGCTTGTAAACAAATTTTTTCAAGGAGGCAAAGATGAAAAATGTTAAGATAGACGGAAGATGGTATATGGGAATAGACTATCACCCATATATTTCAAACAATTTAAGTCGGTTAGGGTGTGTAATTTTTGATGAATTTGATTATCCAAACTATGATTTTGAAGAATTGAAAAAAGATTTAATGTCACGAGACGATTCACTCAAAGAGGTGTATAAGTTTCCGCTCAACGTGTATTGCGATAAAGACAAAACGCTTCACACTTATTGGACTTTTGTAAATGAAGGAAACTTGTCCTCGTTTATGTTTTTTGATATAGTAAGATTGGCTTGCGGCTCACAACATTTAAACAAGTTTTACGCCTGTGATTTTCAGTCCGAAAAAATCTATGAGATGACCCCTGCGTTTGTTTACATTTTTGGGGAATTAAATGACTTAAAAACTCTTTTGAAACTTGATGAAAATTCTTACATTGTCGGAAAGTGTATGAGATGGTGTGCACCTCCTGGTTATTCAAGATTTTACGAGCAAGCAAAGGTTTTTCGAAACGATGCTGAACGAGAATTTTATAATCAGTATAGCAAAAATATGAGACAGCAAAGCCAAGAAAAATTTGATGTTGACACCTATTATACGTTACGCGATTGTAAGGACAAACTAAGTCCGGCGTGCTTAGAATTTGATAATATGACCGAACTTGAATTTGACATTGACAATCCAGACCTAAACATTGTTGCAACCACTTTAAAAGCCAGAAATTTGAATGTAAAAAGCATTAAAGCAAATGAAATTTTCTGCGGCAATTTAAAATGTAAAAGCGTGGAAGGGGATAGGATATTTGCCGAGAGCATTGAGTGCGAAGAAATAAAAGCAAAGATCATAAAAACAAACTTTAAGTATGGTATTAAATTTATAAGGGGCTAAGTGCGTAAAAAATCACCGAATTATGTGGCTCATACAAAACAAGGTTCTAATCGGGTGTAAACTGATTTCTGAACGCTTGCAAAAAATCAAATAAAAATTTTGTATATAAAATATATTATAATAAATATCAGAAGTAAAAACGTTAAAAAACTTGAAAACTAGGCAAAGATTGTATATAATATTCATAAAGGAAAGATTATGGCATGTATAAAGAACATATATAAACTTCATTGTAGGTAAAATTCTAAAAAGGAGGATTTTAATGGAAGATAAGATTATAAACAAGTTACTAAGCAACAATGTAAATGCAATCGGCAAAACTATGGATAAGGTTTTAAGAGGGAAGGGGACATCACAAGATCTATACGATATCGCAGTGCAGATAGTGAAATACAATATTAACCTCACACTTCCCGATTATGATTCGAATATTTTGAGTTTTCCAAAATTGAAAGTCGCTTATGATGACCCACAAAACACAACAGAAAATCAAAGCAGTGACAATCAAACTAGTAACACCGAAGATAAGGGGGCGGATCTTGATGGCTTATACGAGCCACCATATATGGGCAAAGGAAATGTAATTTCACTATCTCCAACCATATTTAATAATAAAGAACTTAAAAATAATCCTCAAAAAACACTTTTGGACTTGCTGGAAACGGTAAGTCATGAAACGCGTCATTGGTATCAAACGTATGAGCAGATAAGACAAAAGCAGGAGCAGAAAAATAGCGGAGGAGTAAGCATTGACAATAATGTAAGTATTCCTCTTATGTCGGGCGAGGGGGACATCTTTTTTGAGGCGGCATCAAATATTTATGGGCAAGATAAACGTATTACAAAAGAAAACATTATGAGAATGTATAGAAATGTGAGCAGGGAAGAGGTTGCTCAAGATTATGAGATGCTCTTTCCTCCAACAGAAGACAAGGAAGCTCATCCCGCCCCAGAAACTTTGGAAAGATATGAAATGATTTATAGAATTGCCTCCCATATTTCCTATACTCAATACACCAATTCTGCTGTGGAACTTGATGCGAGACTTGCGGGGATTATTGGGGCAATAAATTTATCAAGCGGACTTAAAAATAGCAAGTTTAAAAATGTTCAAGAATTGTTTGAGGGTGTTAGTGTGGATAGCATAAGGATTGCTGGCGTTAATAGAGAAATGGAAAACGACAGAAGCACCGATTTTTATGATAATTTTGTCCGAAAGTTGCCGATAGAAAGATTTGTGGAGATGATGAAGGGAATAAGCGACCCTGAAGCTTATGAGGGTTTTAAATATCACTTTTTAAGCAAAAGACCACAGGAAGAAATTGAAAAAATAATGGTTTCAGCATTGGCGATGGGGGCAGGAAAAGATGTAAAGCAAGATATTTCCCTTACTGAAAATATTCACCCCGTTTTAAATGATTATGATAAACTTCCACACGAGAAATTGAGGGAAATGTTTTCAAGTGGCGTTGTCCGAGATGATAATGGAAATACAATAGAGATTAGCCCAAAAGGATATGAAACACTGCTGTCTTTGAATAACTTTAAAGTTAGCATTGAAGACAGAAAGCAAAAGGCGCAAGAATTTATCCGTCAGGGGAAAGTTGAGTGGCTATCAGCACTAAATCCAACAGTAGAAGGTATGAATATCATTGAAATTATTGAAATTTCAGATGAACTTCGTGATGTGTATGAGCAAAATAAGGACAATATCTTAACCCTTGTTGGCGAAGGGAAGTGCAGTGAAAAGCGGTTGGAAGAAATAATAGGTAGTGGCTTTGTTGAGAAAC
>CANQBU010000091.1 GCA_947589615.1 uncultured Clostridia bacterium
ATGTATTAAATATATTCCAAATGTTAAAACTAAAAGTAACAGGGCGATAATGTAAAACCACCACTTATTTATAAAATCCATCCGCCACCCAGTCATGTTTGTTATAAATGCAAGCGTCACTACTATGGCATTATTCGTAAAATGGACAATCATTGAAGAAACAAGTGAGCCCGTCCTCATTACTATCCAAGCCATAATTATTCCAAGCAAAAAAGGATAGACAAATTGCTGAAGATTTGCATGCATTACCGCAAACATAAGTGCAGATATCAGCATTGCCTGATAATCTTTAAAGCGAGAACGCAAGCCATTAAAAATTATACCTCTGAATATCAATTCCTCCTCTATAGCAGGGATAACTGCCAGCAAGAGAAGTGAAGCAAAATATGTCCCCCAACCAGTTGGATTGATAACTGGAAGGTCATTATCGATAGGATATTTTATTACTTCCAAAAATTTATCAACTGCACCAATGAAATATTGTATACCAAAAAGCGATATAACTCCTATTCCTATTAATAGTAAATAGGTATGCCATTTCATTTTAAAGTTTAATCTTATCGCATTATAACTTATTTTCTTTGTCTTATTATATAGATAATATATCAATATATATAATACAAAATTTAATAATATATAGCTTACCTGAAACCAAATGTTTGATGTCACAACGCTATATTCTATTTCCTGACCATTTGCAATCTGGCTTGCAATCAGTGAAAGCAGCAATGATAAAAGAAGAGGCACAATAAGGGCCAATAAAAAAATCTTGCCACTATCATCTTCATTGTATATATTTCTTTTCGCTAATTCATTTTCTATTTTTCTTTCCATGTTTTCTATTATACAATATTTCTTAATAAAACACAAGAAAAGCCTTTACATTTTTAATTTTTTTTATTAGAATTGTTTTATGCAAAATTTTATGAATGAAGCCTTCAAAGAGGCAAAAAAAGCTTATAACTTGGGTGAAGTACCCATAGGCGCCGTGATTGTAAGTGATGGAAAAATAATTTCAAGAGGTTATAACAAGAGGGAAAGCAAACAAAATGCCCTTATGCATGCAGAAATCATTGCAATCGACAAAGCCTGTAAAAAACTTAAATCTTGGAGACTTGAAAATGCAATAATGTATGTTTCACTTGAACCCTGCCCTATGTGCGCAGGGGCAATTGCCGCTTCAAGAATAAAAAAAGTTATTTACGGCTGCAAAGAAAAAAGCAGCGGCGACAATCTTTGCGAAAACATACTCAGCAGTGCAAGGCTTAATCACAAAGTCGAAATTGAATATAATGACACACTCGAAAATGAAATTTCTCGACTTTTAACACAATTTTTTAAAGAAAAAAGACAAAAGGAAGCGAATTAACACTTCCTTTTTATAAATTATTTATTTTTACACATTTTAAATCAGTCCGTTGCTCTGAATTCTATAATAGTTTTGCTAGTTCTTCTTGGAATTGTTCGTCAGTCAGCTCGCCTTTATTATGTTTCTCTCGAAGATCGGCAATAAGCATTTCCTTCTCCCTTTGAGAACCTTTCACTATTGGCTCGTCTTTTGGTTTTACCCATTCCCAGTCAGACAAGAAAATTGTAACTATTAAAAGTATTGATGTGATTGAAAGCAAGTTCATAATTATTGATATCACAAGTGCGGTTACATACAATCCATATCTCGACCTAAACAATGTTCCATTTTTCCATATAGCCATTATAAGCAAAACGGCAACTGCCACCGATGCGGCAATTTCAAGAAAACTGAAAATCACATAAAATACTGCAGGTCTTGCTTCTGGCTTTGTCATAAAAAATGTGACTATATCATATATATTAAGCCCAACATCTGCTAAACTAAAAATAGCGGCAAGTATTATCAATACTTTTTTTGTTTTGTTCATAATGCCTCCATTACAATAAATAATTGTATCATTTATTAAATTTATTGTCAATTTATTTTGCTTTTTTCATTAAATATTATATACTATTATCGTATTTATATTATGGAGAAAAAACATGAAAAAAGAAAAAAAAGTGAAAAACATTATTATTACCGGCTCTTCAAGCGGAATTGGTCAGGCCTTGAGAAATTATTTTACCTCTCAAGGTGATAATGTTATTGGAATAAGTCTTGCAGGAGATGACTACAACTGCGACGTTTCAAATTATGAAGCAGTTAAAGCAATATTCGGCGAAATTGCAAAAAAAATAGATAAAATTGATATTTTAATTCCATGTGCAGGCTTTGGTATTTCTGGTGCAGTCGAACTTATTGACAATAGCAAAATTCAAAAGGAATACGATGTAAATGTTATGGGGGTAATAAACTGTATTCAGTGCAGCCTTCCTCTTATGAGGGACGATGGGAAAATAATCAATATTTCCTCTGCTTGTGCATTGTTTCCCCTTCCATTTAGAGCATTCTACTGTTCAAGCAAGGCGGCAATCAGCAGTCTAAGTGATTGTCTTAGAATGGAGTTATCAAAAACAAAAATTCAAGTCACTGCCATTTGCCCTTGCGATGTCAAAACGAACTTCACAAAAAACAGAGAAAAAAGTTTTGTAACCAATGAAAGATATGGCGAAGCAATCACAAAATCCGACCAAAGAATAGACTCCCGCGAAGATAAGCGTATGAGCGTCGAAAAAGCAACAAAAATTATTGTCAAAATTATAAATAAAAAGAAATTAAAACCTCAGTATGTTATGGGGGCAAGAAATAAGTTTTGTTACCAAGCCCAAAAGTTCTTTCCAAAGTCTTGGGTCATAAAGGTTATGACAAAATTGTTCTATATAGAAAAATGATAGCAAAATCGCTATCATTTTTTGATTTTTTAATTTACTCATACATGCCCATAACAAGATTTCCTATAGTCTCGTTGTTAAAATTTTCTTTTTCAGCCAATGGAATCAAAATATTGTTATGAATTCTTTTAATCTTAAAATTGCCTCCAATTCATCATTGTCTCTTAGTAATTTTTGTGCTGGGCGCATATTATCCTCCTTAATTTACTTATATAATAGGATACAATCAAATTTTGTCAAGATTTTTTAGTAAACATCGTTTGAAGGAACTTTCTCTTCGTTTTTGTCTTCAATTTCAACTACTATCGCCTCTGTGGTAAGCATTGTTGCAGCAACGCTTGCGGCATTTTGAAGTGCAGAACGAGTAACCTTTGTTGGGTCAATTATTCCTCTTTCAAGCATATCGCAATATTCATTATTATATGCGTCAAAACCATAGGCTTTCTCGTCAATATGCTCATAGATTTTGTTTATTACAACTCCACCATCAACACCTGAATTCTTTGCAATTTGGCGAAGTGGCTCTTCTATTGCACTTCTAACAATTCTTGCCCCAGTTTGTTCATCACCCGACAATGTTGAAATAAAATCATCAAGTGCTTTTGTAGTCTTTAAAAGTGCAACGCCTCCTCCGACAACAACGCCTTCCTCAGTCGCCGATTTTGTCGCCGATAAGGCGTCTTCTATTCGCAATTTCTTTTCTTTCATTTCAATTTCGGTGGCAGAGCCTACTTTGATTACCGCAACACCTCCTGCGAGTTTTGCAAGTCTTTCATTTAATTTTTCAATTTCATATTCGCTCTTCTGCTCTTTTATTTGAGTTTTTATTGAGTTTACTCTCGCCTTATCGAGAGTTACTGATTTAAAATCTATTCCAAGTTCTTCTGAAATCAGTGTTCCGCCTGTCAAAATTGCAATATCTTCAAGCATCGCCTTTCTTTTTTCACCAAAACTTGGTGCTTTTACGGCAACACAATTAAATGTTCCTCTCAATTTATTTAAAATGAGTGTCGTCAATGCTTCACCCTCAACATCATCGGCAATTATAAGCAATTTTGCAGACATTTTTACTATTTGCTCAAGAAGAGGCAAAATTTCCTGAATGTTTGAAATCTTCTTATCTGTTATCAAAATAAATGGGTCGTCAAGTTCGGCAATCATTTTCTCGGTGTTTGTGCACATATATGGAGAAAGATAGCCTCTGTCAAACTGCATACCTTCAACAACTGAAAGTTCGGTCTTCATCGTTTGAGATTCTTCAACAGTAATTACGCCATCTCTTCCAACCTTCTCCATCGCTTCGGCAATCAACGAGCCAACTTCATCATCTCCCGCCGAAATTGAAGCAACTTGTTTTATATCAAGGGAACTTTCAACAGGTTTTGAAAAGTTTTTCAATTGTTCTATAACAACATCAACCGCTTTAAAAATGCCCTTTTTGAGAATTATTGGATTTGCTCCAGCGACAAAGTTCTTCATACCCTCTCTGATTATAGCCTGTGCAAGCACGCAAGCAGTGGTCGTTCCATCACCTGCGACATCGTTTGTTTTTACTGAAACTTCTTTTATCATCTCGGCACCCATATTTTCAAATGGATCATCAAGTTCAATTTCCTTGGCAATTGTTACACCGTCATTTGTGACAAGAGGTGAAGAAAACTTTTTGCCTAATACGACATTTCTTCCCTTTGGACCAAGTGTTATTTTTACTGTATTTGCAAGAGTGTTTACACCATTTTCAAGGGCTTTTCTTGCTGAAAGTCCTTCTAATATTTTTTTTGACATTCATTCCCTCCTATTCAATTATCGCTAAAATATCAGGTTGACGCACAACGACATATTTTTCTTCATCAATTGTTATCTCTGTGCCGCTATATTTCCCGTAAAGCACTTTATCGCCCACTTTGACCTGCATGCCTATCTGTTTTCCGTCTATACTTTCACCGCTTCCAACTGCAACAACCTTGGCAAGCTGAGATTTTTCCTGTGCAGCCATTGGAAGTAGTATTCCTCCTTTTGTTTCGCTTTCATTTTCAAGTGGAGAAAGCACCACTCTGTCAAATAATGGTTTTATTTTCATTTTTCCTCCTTAAATCCAACATATTAATTTTACAACTTTTTTATTTTCTTGTAAACAAATTTTGCAATCTTTTTAACCTCATAGTTTGCACTTTTTTGTCATACAATATAGTAATACACCACCATAAAAGGAAAAATCAAGGTTAGATGACAAAAAAATCAATAAAAAGCAAAAAATTTTTCATTATTTTAATTCTGGTGCTGGCTTTTATCGCCTGCGTTATTATTGCAAACTACCTCTCCATTGCCCTTTTGAGTGCAAATACCAATAGTGACGAGGCCTCTTCAAGTGAAATTGAATATTTTATGCTCTCGCTCTCAAAATCCAAAATTGAAAAAGAGGCAGAAGCAACTATGCAAGACTATCAAAAAGAAGGTGCGGGCGGCTTTGTATGGAAAAAGGATGATTACTATTACGTCTTATCTAGTGCATACTTAAATAAAAATGACGCGCAGTTAAAAGCGGTCAGCATTAAGCAAGAGTATGGACTTGATTGTGAAATATTTCCCATAAAATTTAAAAGTATAAAAATTGAAGGCAA
>CANQBU010000092.1 GCA_947589615.1 uncultured Clostridia bacterium
TCCGCCAAGTATTGACATTAAGAAAATAAACGAAACACCTATGATAGTTAATGCTAAACTGCTCACTATTTCTCCTTCGTAAACTTTCCCCATATACAATATAAACAATTTTACAAAAAATGTTACTTCAAAAGCGTGGCAGAAGTGTTTTGTTTATGCCTCCATTTTTTCATTCAAGTTTTTTAAAAATGATTCCCTGTGTATCTCTGTTTTTCCATATTTTAGAAGGGCTTCATAGTGACTTTTTGTCCCATATCCCTTATGTTTTGCAAAACCATACTGAGGATAAATCTTGTCATATTTAACCATTAATCTATCTCTATAAACTTTTGCAAGTATCGAAGCGGCGGCAATGTTATATGACAAAGTATCACCTTTTATTATGTTGTTTTGAGGCAAATCAGTATCAATTTTCATAGCATCAATGAGAACCCTCTGCGGCTTTACGCTTAATCCCTCTAAAGCCTTTTGCATTCCAAGGCGTGTCGCTTGATAAATCTTTATTTCATCTATTGTGTTCTGATCTATTTCAATTATTGAATAGGAAATTGCTTTTTCAATAATCTTGTCATATAAAAATTCCCTTTTCTTTTCGCTTAATTGTTTGCTGTCATTTATGCCCTCAATTATGTCTTCACTTCCCATTGGCATAATTACGCATGCACAAACGACGGGGCCCGCAAGTGGTCCTCGTCCCGCCTCATCAATTCCAGCAATTAAATTTTCAGAAAAATTCTTTTCATAATCTAACATATTATAAATTATAGCGAATTTAATGTTTTTTTGCAAGAAAAATGTAAAATTTGATTATTTTTTATTATTTTTCAATATTATTCTCTTTCATAATATATTCAATCATTTTTTGAGCGGCAAAAGTTGGCTGTTGAAAACTTGATTTTGCAAGTTTAATTTGAAATAAAGGGAGCTGCTCTTTCAATTTTACTGTGCTAAGAAGTTTCTTATCTTTTCTATCCAAAAACTCTTTTACAAAAAAGCCAACTCCTAACCCACATTCAGCAAGAGTTTTTACAAGTTCTTGGCTTACAACTTCTGTCACATTTGCAAAATTAAGGTCATATTCCTTTGCCAATATGTCAAACATTTCACGAGTGTTTGATTTTCTTCTCTGTAAAATCAAAGGTGTATTTTCGAGATGCCTTAATGACATAATTTCATCAAATTGATAAAATTCTTTATTGTAAATAAAACAATGATGACATTCTTTTATCACAACACTGTCAAGGTTTCCCGAATTAATATTTTCACTGAAAATGATAATATCCAAATTCCCCTTCTCAAGTTCTTCAATCAAGTCCTTTGTCAATCCATTTAAAATTTCAATTTTTATATCCCCGAAATCTTTATGAAAATGAATAAGAGGCTTAATTAAAATTTGCTTAGCAAGCATTGTCGATATTCCAATTTTAACCTTACCACTTTTTAGGCTTTTAAAGTTGGAAAATTCGTCCTCCCCCTTTTCTATCATCTCAATTGCTCGCTTTACATATTCAAAGAAACTTTTACCTTCCTCAGTTAAGGAAAGACCTTTATTATTCCTATTAAACAACACTCCACCCAATTCGTTTTCAAGTTTCTTTATACTTTGTGACACTGCCGGTTGAGAAATAAAAAGGTTCTCGCTTGCCCTTGTGATATTCTCTTCTTTTGCAACCTCATAGAAAATTTTTAACAATTCAAAATCAATGTTTGTCATAAGCACTCCTTATATACATTATAATGAATATATATTTTACTTATATCATATTTTGATTTATAATGCAAGTGTAAGGAGTAAAGTTATGTTAAAAAATAAAAATATTGTTTTAGGAGTATGTGGAGGAATTGCCGCTTACAAATCAGCAAGTATTGTCGCCGCTTTAATTAAGCAAGGGGCAAATGTTTATGTCATTATGACAAAAAATGCTTGTAAATTCATATCACCTCTGACTTTCAGCACCCTATCAAAAAATAATGTAGTAGTAGATTTATTTGACAGTGAAAGCACTTACGATATTAAACACATAAGGCTTGCATCAACCGCCGATGCAATTTTAGTAGCCCCCGCAACTGCAAACATAATAGGAAAGGTCGCAAATGGAATCGCCGATGATGCCCTCACATCAACAATTATGGCATGCAAATCAAAAGTCGTATTTGCACCAGCAATGAATGTAAATATGTTGCATAACCCAATCGTTAAAGACAACATCTTAAAGTTAAAAAATTATGGTTACTTATTTATAAATCCGCAAGTGGGAGATTTAGCCTGCGGAGTTGTAGATGAGGGAAAACTTGCAAATACAAAAGAAATTGTTGAATACTTAGACAAGGAGTTATCATGAAAGTTTTAATTACCGCCGGCGGAACAAGTGAAAAAATAGATAATGTTAGAAAAATTACTAATTCATCAAGCGGATTGCTTGGAAGCATAATCGCAAATCAGCTTATTAAAAATTGCGATAATTTAGAAAAAATTTATTATTTATGCCCAAAAAATGCGAAAAAACCTCAATTTTGCAATAAAATTGAAGAAATTACAATAGAAAATGTAAAAAGTGTATATGATAATTTAAAAAATATTTTAACAAGTCAAAAGGTCGATGTTATCATTCATAGTATGGCAATTTCCGACTATACTGTCGATTATGTTTCAAACAGCAAAATACTCGCCTCAAATCTTCATAATAAGTCTCAAGATGACATTTCATCTCTTCTTTCTTCCTCCACCCTCGCCATCGACAACAGCAAAAAGATTTCTTCAAATCAAGAGGACTTAATTATACGACTAAAGCCAACGCCTAAAATAATTTCTACGCTAAAATCATGGAGCCCCAATTCAATTCTTATAGGTTTTAAATTGTTATCAAATGTCAGCGAAATCGAATTAAAAAATGTCGCATATAATTTACTAGCAAAAAATAATTGTGATTATGTAGTCGCAAATGACCTTTCAAATATTGATAAAAATCATCACAAGGCCTTCATTATTGACAAAGATAAAAATGAAATTATCGCATTCAACAAAGAAGATATCGCAAAATATATATGTGAAATAGTTGAAAAAAGCATCACTGAGTGATGCTTATTTACCAACAAATTAATTCCTCAGGCAATTTAACTTGACAGACGCCCTGTTCCGCCCCACATAAAGGACATTTCTCCCATGCCTCTTCACCATAATATACATGTCCGCAGTTTGGACATATCCACATTGTTTTTTTATTCTTTTTATAAAGAGTTTTATTTTTAAACTGCTCATGAAGATTTAAAAATAATTCTTTGTGACGAACTTCGACCTCGCCTATCATTCTGAATAATTGGGCAATATCTTTAAAGCCTTCTTCTTCGGCGGTTTTCGCAAATTCAACATAAGCTTCTGCTTCATCTTTTTCATCTTCAGCAAGCAAAAGCAAATTTTCCTCCATATTCCATTTTTCTTTAAAAGGAAAACCGGCATTGATATCAATATTCTCAATTTGAGAATTGCTTGCATTTTGAATTTGTGTATATAGCATTCTTGCATGATTAAATTCTTGATAAGCAATGGTATCTACAATTTGGGCTAAAGCCTCAAAACCATTATATCTTAAACCATATTCGACAAATTCATATCGCGTCCTTGCAGAACATTCCCCCGCATACGCTCTTGCCAAATTTAAGTATGTTTGACTGTCTTTTAATTTCATAATTATCACCTCTTAGGGTAATTATGTGTTTAAATATGGCTTTTATGCAGTTTTTTTAATGCTTTTTGCACTTTTTTCAATATATTTTCATGTAAAATCGAAATTTCTTTATTTGTATTAACATATATAACGGGAGCATGGCTTTCTTTGATTACAATTTTTTGAGAGCGTTTACTTCGTTTATCCTCACCCAGTTTATTATAATTTTTAGCAAGATACAAAAATCCTAAAAAGTTTTCTTTTACTTCCCCATCACTCTCAAGACTGTTCCTTCCCAGTTCCTTGTCCCGCTTTAAAATTCTCTCCATTCTTATTTTCGTCGGACATTTTAAATATATTATTAGGTCAATATATGGAAAAGTCACTGGATTTGAATGGAGTGAACCTGAAATTATTAGGTCCTTTGAAGATTTAATTTTATCGATTAAAAGCCTATCACTTTCTTCTTTTTTTCGCATAATCTGAAATTCGGGAATGGTTTGTTCCCACTTGTAATAGTCGGACTCTATGACTTCAAAATCTAATTTCTTTGCCAAATATTCGCCTAAACTTGTAGTTCCGCTGCCACTTGCACCCATTATATGTATTATCATTTCCACCTCGAACAAAAAATATCCTTTCTCCCTTCAAAGTGTAGACAAATTATCAGACTGAACAAAAACAAGTGAGGCAAGGCTCGGAAAATGTCCCGAAGCAGGAGTTTAGTTCGCCTAAATGACTGTTTCGGGGCGTTTTACAGTAAACACAGCAAGCAAAATTTGTTAAATTTTTGCGGTCACGCAGTTTTTCTTCAGGCTGAAGGAAGAAAATATCTTTTCTCCCTTTTATTTTTATTTTTGCAATTCTCCTAAATCAAAAACTTCTACTTTTTCATGTTGTGGCAAATGCACTCCTCTATTATGTTCGCTTAATAATCTTTCCTTTGTCGCTTCAAGTTTTGGACTTAAACTTATGATAAAGGTTTGTGGATTTGTGAGACGCAAATTCTCTTCCCAAAGTGTATCCAGTTGGTCTTGAACATAATTTCGTTTTTGCTGCAATGTTTTCATGTCGTAGATGATTTTACCGTTTTCCATCATCTTTTCTCTAATTCTTACAGGCTTAAAGTCTTTAATAAGTTTAAATTTCCATGTTGAATCAGGGGCTTTTAATTTTAAAGGTGAAGTAGGAAGAGGTTCATCCATCATTTGAATAAGGTCAGTTATAATTTTTCCATCTTTATCATAAAGACGTATAATATCTTTAAAACCTGGGTTTGTCACCTTTTCAACATTATCTGAAATTTTTATCTTTGGTTCTAACTCTTTGCCATTGTCAATTGCAACAAGCTTGTATACCCCTCCAAATACAGGTTGAGATTTGGCGGTTATAAGATTTTCGCCCACACCGAATGTATCAATTGGTGCGCCTTGATTAAGTAAATCAGTAATTAAATTTTCATCAAGCGAGTTTGATACGCATATTTTTGCATCTTCAAGCCCCGCATCATCAAGCATTTTTCTTGCTTTTTTGGTTAAGTATGCAAGGTCACCGCTGTCAATTCTTATTCCGGCAAGAGTTTTCCCCATTGGTTTTAAAACTTCTTTAGCAACCTTTATTGCATTTGGAATTCCGCTTTTTAAGGTATCGTATGTATCTACAAGCAATGTCGCATTGTCAGGAAAAGATTGGGCATACGCCT
>CANQBU010000093.1 GCA_947589615.1 uncultured Clostridia bacterium
CAGAATTTTCTGTCGCGTTCACTGCAATCGGCAAGTTTTCCAGGTAGAGTGGTATTTTCAAGAATACTTTTACGCCTTGTAAGTTCTCTTGCGTTTCTAGCCGCATCTCTTGCTCTTTGAGCGGTAATACTTTTCAAAATAAGGTTTTTAGCTTCAACGGGGTGTTGGTCAAGATAATCGCCAAATTCTGAAGTCATTGCCTTGTAAACAATGTTTCTCATTTCGCTATTACCCAGTTTGGTTTTTGTTTGTCCTTCAAATTGAGGGTTTTTCAATTTAACACTTATTACTGCGGTTATACCTTCACGACAGTCTTCGCCTGACAATTTTTCGTTATCTTTTATTATTTTATTTGCAAGGGCGTAATCATTTATGACTTTTGTAAGCCCAGACTTAAAACCTTCAAGGTGGGTTCCGCCTTCTTCTGTGTTAATATTGTTCGCATAAGCATTGATAACTTCATTGTAACCGTCATTGAATTGAAAGCAAATTTCGACTTCGTTGTCAATCTCTCCATTTTCGCCGCGATTGAATTTATTAAAGTAAACAGGGGATGAAAGAAGTGTCTCTCGATTGTGGTTTAGGTAGTCAACAAATTCGACAATACCTCCTTTAAACTCAAAGACTTCTTTTCTCTCTTGTCCTTCTCGCTTATCTTCAAGCGAAATAACAAGCCCTTTATTAAGGAAGGCAATTTCCCTAAATCTATTTTTCATTGTATCAAAGTGAAATTCTGTTGTTTCAAAAATCTCATCATCAGGCAGAAAAGTGATTGTTGTTCCGCGCTTGTCGGTATTTCCCACTACTTCCAAAGGAGAGATAACTTTTCCGCGTGAAAATTCGATTTTGTAATGTTTCCCATTTTGGTAAACATCGGCTTTCAAATATTTTGAAAGGGCGTTAACGCAAGATACACCGACGCCATGCAAGCCGCCTGAAATTTTGTATCCTTCACCGCCAAATTTTCCGCCAGCATGAAGTTTGGATAAAACTACTTCCACGGCACTTTTGCCCTCTTTTGGGATAATGCCGGTAGGTATTCCACGCCCATTATCTGTGACAGAACAAGAGCCGTCAAAGTTGATTACGACATCGATTTGTGTGCAGTATCCTGCAAGTGCTTCATCAATGGAGTTGTCGACGACCTCTGTTACAAGGTGATGCAGTCCGTGTTCATCGGTTGAGCCGATATACATGCCTGGTCTTTTTCGAACAGGTTCAAGTCCTTCAAGAACTTGAATGTCATTTGCATCATACTTGTCGGAGTGACCTATTGACTCTTCAGGTGTAGTCTCTTCGTTTTGATTTTGATCTTTTAATTCGTCCATAAAAACCTCTTATATAATATTTCTAAGTAATATATATTGTTAATATAATACTAAGTATATATATTATATATTATATATTAAATAAAGGCAAGCGTTTTTTAAAAAATAAAAAAAATAAATTGCAAAAAGGTGCTAAAATATGGTATAGTAAAAAATGGAAAACAACATTGAACAACAAAACGGTAAAATTGAGAAAAATGAACAAGAAAAGCCTTCTAAAAAAGCCGAATTTATTCAATTTATAAAATTCCTTTTCTTTTCGCTGTCAGCGGGGATAATTCAAATACTTTCATTTGAACTACTCTATACATGGACAAAATGCCTTACATGGTGGCCTAGCTACCTTATAAGCATAATTCTATCTGTGATTTGGAATTTTACGTTTAATAGGAAATTCACTTTTAAATCGGCAAATAATGTTCCAATAGCAATGACACTTGTTATTATTTATTATTGTGCATTTATACCCATATCTGTTTTTGGTGGAGACGCCCTTGAGGGTTCGGGCTGGAATGGAACACTTGTAACTGTTTTAATGATGATATTAAATTTTGCCACTGAATTTTTGTGGGACAAATTCATTGTTTTCAATGATAAAGTGGTAAACAAAATTTTACATATATTTAAAAAAGGAGAGGGGCGATAATAAATCCAATTAAAGCACTAATTTAGATTTAAAATAGGCGCAACTTTTTCAATCACACTTTTCCGCGTTGACTTATTGACAAATTATTGATAAGTGATATAATAAAAATATAAAAGGATATTGAGAATATGTTTGATACTGAAAAATTGACGACAAAGCTGCCACAAAAGGATTATGAGATTTTAGATCTTCAATTAAAAATACTCTTAAAGGATTATTATAGTTTTTTGATTTCAAAAGTTGATGATAAGACGAAGGAAAAGTTGACCCAAATATACAAAGATACAACATGCTATATTGTAGACCGTTCAAATTTAATACCACGAGTGTTAAATGGGGAAAATAAGCCCTTTATTATTCCTGCTCGTGCAGTTTCATTTATAAGGGAAAGCACTCCAGATGAGACAGAATCTCAGTTGATACATTTAAAGAACGGTATTGCACTTTTTTACAAGGAATATATGATGGGGGCATTTTGTCACGAAATGAACCATTCTTTTTCAAAAGCTACTGAGTATAGAGATGTTGAAGGGGAAGTCATGAAGGGAGGCTTAAATTTAAGCGTGATTAAAAATGATAAATTTGTATATTTAACTGGAAATTTGATGGATGAGGGGGTAACCGATGCAATTGCCGCCTATTACTATACTTCGCATGCCGATTTTATCAAGGAGGTTTTTGGCAATTGTCCAAATTACAATTGTGCTTACAATTCGTTACGACTTCCTTGTGAAATTTTGCTTGGAAAGGATTTGTCAAATAAGATGTTATTAAATGCATATTTTGGTGACAAGGAGGCAATGAAGGCGTTTGAAAAAGATTTTGATGAAGTGATGAAAGATGAAGGAATACATTTTGCCGATATTCTTAAAACATCGTTTGAATATAAAGATTGTATAGACGGGGTAAATTATACTGACAGACAATTACTATACTATTTCACGAAATACCAATTAAATACATGCAAAAATGAACAAGAATTGCAAGAAAAATGGCAATGGTTAAATGAAAAGGGAGTGACAGAAGAATTTATAAACTCTTTTGATGATAGCGAGGCAAGTTTACAATAGACTAATATTTTTATCTCCCCCTTGAAATTAAGTTTAAAATATGGTAAAATAAATAAAAAGGAAATCATGTATGGCATATAAGATTTTAAGCAGTGTTGAGCCTCCAAAAATCGATGACATTCTTGCGACTGCATTCAAAGAAGAGGGGTTTAAGCAGTTTACAGACAACGCACATAAAACGGGAATTATTGACAGAGATGGTCTGGAAATTTTTTGCCGTAATCTTTACATTGATTGGAGAGCGAATATAATAAAAAGATATTCTTCGTCGAATGTAGATGTCGAACAAGAATTGGTAAAATTTTTACAAAATGAGAGATTAAATCCTAAAAATATAACTGCGAATGGGCATAGTTACTATAAAATTATATTAAATTTGGTTACAAAAAGGCTTAATAATGAATTTTTTGACTATCTGCGTCCAGCAATTATGCAAGGACAAGATGATTTTACTAAGAGGGCAAATGACGGCTTTTTGCATGTATTTTCCGATTATATAACAACCCAGCGTGTAACTCCAATTGAATGCCGATTATATTTGAATTTAAAAGGGGAGAATATTTCCAAGTTTGTAAATGAATTTTATTTAAAGTGCAAGGAAAAAGGTAAGCCATTTTATTTTAGATTTAATGTCAAAGATAATCGAAATGACAACTTTGTAATTTATACCAATTACAGAAATGCTCATTCTTATGTAAATATTATAGAGCAAATAAAACTTGATCATCCAAATCTTTTCGTGGGAACTGAAAAGACAAGCGAGAATTTTGGGAAAATAAATAGTTATATTGGTTTTGGCGACGAGCCTAATCCAAACAAAAGCAAAACTAAACAAGGATATCTTTCTCTTAGAAAACGAGTTATTGAAGAAAGCATGTCCAGAATGAAGTTTGATGTCAAGAATTCTTTTTCGACGGAGATGGAAGAAAAATTCAATGGCAGAAACCTTGTCGACTTTGCAAGCAATGAAATATCATTGATGTTGCCTCTCTTTGATGTATTTCCGACTATTCCGGCAGGGCAAAGATTTGAGGTGATGAATGATATTGGTGCTCAATTCGTTCAGGCACTGAAATCATATTGTTTTAATGGGAAAATGCCACAAAGTTTTTCAACAAAATTAAATGGGAAGCAATATAAATTTGATTTTAAAGATTTTAATTTGATAGATTATCTTAAAAAAGAATTAAATTTAAGCCATTTAACTGACTTTCAAATGCGAGGTTATATGTGTTCGGGACTATTTCTTTCTACGACAAATAACAGACTCGAGCCAAACATGCAAAAATTTATAAATTCAATTTACAAAAATTTGCTAAATAAACTAAAAAGCATGGACGAAAATTCTTTTGGATATGACAGAGCAATCAAAGTTTTGAGAATGCTTGAAAAAAAGAATGGGAAGGTTACGGCAGACGGAATGGCGGAACTTTATTTAATAGCATCACATTATGTAAATTATGGTAATATTTCTTTATTTTTGGAAAATGAGCCAAGTTTAAGATTGAAGGACATGACCTACCCAATTATTAAAGATTATCTCGGAAATGAAAAAATTGAGCAAATTTTAAAGGAAAAATGCAAAAAATATGATGTAAGTTATGAAAATTTTCACAATAATGAATCAACTTTAAAACGCACTCGACATAGAAGTGACGAAATAGAAAAATAAATTAAAAAAACCTACTTATTTTAAAAGGAGTAGGTTTTTTGATTATATTATTATGAAATAATTTATAATTTTGCTATTTTTTATCGTTTTTTTTAGTTTTTTGATTGTCAATAAAGGTAAAATTTTGATTTTTTATTTTTATCATATATTTTTTATTTGTTTCAAGTTCTCCTTTGTAAAACATTTTTGCTTCTCGCAATTGGCTTTTCCCTTCTAGTTTATAGGTTATCGTATAAAAGTTATAACCCAAAAGATTAAGAAGAGGATTAATATAGAAAAGGGAGTTTTTGATATATACAATTCCAATAAAAACCATAATGCAAACAAAAAGGATATAGCCACTTACAAGAGTTAATTCAAGTTGCAATGCGAATAAGACAAAAAGTGAAAAATATCCTAAAAAATGCTGATCGGTAATATTTTCTTTTGATAGTATAATCGCAGGCTTAGAGCCTTCATTTGAATGAATATTGTAATAAAGTCCATAACAACCGCAAATTATTAATAAAATAAGTGTGACCATATTTAATGTATTCAAAACATTAAAAGAAAGGTTGGTATTAATCATATCAATAACCAGCCTTAAGAGTATCAAAACAAACATTGGCACGAAGGCAGACAGAAATAAAAGAAGG
>CANQBU010000094.1 GCA_947589615.1 uncultured Clostridia bacterium
GATTTTCAGCCAAGGTATATGAATATTGCAAACTTTGCGTTATATTTCCGCCTTCATCATAATCAAAAGTCGTTGTTTTATCAAAAATAACATTATCTTCTCTTATTATTCTAGAAAGCCCGTCATACTTATATCTTGCAATAAGTTTGTTGTTTTCTCTTATTTCAACAATATTGCCCTTTGTGTCATATTTATATCTTAAATTATCTTTCTTGACACCATTTTCTACAAAATCTAGTTTTGAAACAAGATTTGATGCGTGGTCGCCATTTTTAAGATAAGAGAAACATTTAGAAAACTTGTCATTATCGATTGAACTAACTCTGCCAAGTTTATCATAGTTAATAAATTGCTCTGTCTCATTTGGAAGCATTATATTTCTAATTTGAGGTGAAGGAGAATTGTCATAACTAAAATTGTAAAAAAGTTGTTGCTCCCCTACATTAATAGTTGTATTTAATAACTGTGAATGACTATCATCATACTCATTTACAACAGAAATATTTTCACCATGTTGCGATGTCTCTTCTTTTACAGGTTTACCAAATTTATTGACATAAATCTTATGGTCTTCCTGCGTCAGAAGATCTTGACTGAACGTTATGTTCCCGTAAATATCATAAGTATTGGAAATTATTTGTTTTTCTTCACCCTCGACATTCTTGTAGAAAACCGCCAGAACATTACCATTATCATCAAATACTTGCCTAAATTTCTCTCCGCTAGCCAAAGCTGTGGTTTCTTCGTTATCCGCATACTCTTTTGTCAAATAATCATTTCCAGCAAGTTTAACCTTACTAATCCTACCTTGGTTATCATAATCATAGGCGATTTTAAAATTGTTATGTTCAACGCTTGTCAAGAAATCGAGATTATATCCAAAAGTATTTGTATTTTCTATTCCGTTAATCGTCATAGATTGTTGAAGTAAGGTGTCATCGTTTGAGTAGGCATACGCCATTTTATTACCTTGTGCATCTGTTTTAATTGAAACCAAATCAGTTCCTTGAACATACTCATATTTTTCGTTCTCTTCTCCAAGCTCATTGACTGTCCCTGTAACTTTGCCTTTTTCATCAAGGGTTTGTTCTTCATATATTTTGCTTGAAGGTTGATCTATATGATATGTTATCTTTTTTATTTGTTCACCCTTATCATTATAAACATTTTCTTGCACCAACCCGTTGTAATCGACCACTCTAAGAAGTTTGCCTTGTTTAGTGTATTCGTAAGTAGTAATAAAGTGTTTGCTTTCATCAAGTTTGCTTGTGATTATTTCTTTCTTTGGTAAAGGTGAATCCTTATCGTATTCGTATGTTATTATCCATTCGTCATGGGCTGATTCCTTCTTAATTATCCTATCATCTTCATCATAATCTATATGTTCCCAATCTGCCTCTTTAAATTCCAGATCAGAGAAATATATATCTCCTGTGTTAAATGAATAATCTACAAAACATTTTATTTCAACAATTTCTTTTGAATTTTCTAACTTTATAGGAACAGCACAGTATTGCCATGTGTCAGCACAGCGCCAATCAAATGATTTTTTAAATACAACAATTTGATTATCATTATACTTTACTTCGGCTCTTAACTCAAATTTTCTGTTTTTAATATATTCATAATCTTCTGTGTCTTCTTCTGAAATAAAAGCAGAGTTTGCCTTTGCCCAGCCCGACAAAATAAATGTTTTATGTTTGCAATAATTATCATTAGAATTTACCAAATTAAGATAATTTTGCTCCATAACAACACTCGTCATTTTATTGCCCATTGTATGATTTTCGCATACTTTTATTGCATAAGGATAATTATCCATTGCACAAATAGTCTGCCCCATAGATAAAACATCTTTATAAGTGATACAGCTTTCATCAAAACAATTATCTTTTAAATAATTTATTGAATAAGGAAAAATTGAAATTTTTTCACTTATTTTATCATCTTGATAGTTAAACTCGCTCACTCTAACACTATTTTCTGGCTTATTTTCATTAAATCTATTCTCATAAATGGTCAACGCTCTTCCATAACCATCAAATAAATATGTAATACTTTTCCCTTTTGCATTGGTTAATGTTGTTGATCTTAAATTATTATATTCAATTTGAACAACGTTGTCAGGAAGAATATAGGTAGAGAAGTCGCTAATATTACCCAAATTAAAATCTTTAAGTTTTAATATATTATTTTCTACCTTATCGAGTAACGATAAATTAGTAGCCTTAGTTATTTTATCGTTATTATATTCAAATTTTATTCCTAAACCATTGCTGTTAACAATACAAGAAAGGGAATCTTTTTCGTAATAAAAGTAACTACGTGAACCATTAATATGTTTAATTGATTTCAAAAGCGAATTTTCTAATTCAAATTCAATAGCTCTATCCCTTGAATCGATGATTTTTTCAAGATATCCATCTTCATTGTAATTAAATACGATACTCCCGCCAGCAGAATCCGTTATACTTTGAATCCTATTATCAATCAAATTTTTATAATTAAAAGACACTAGATTTTCATAAGGATCTGTTATTAAAACAAGTCTAAAAATATTTTCATTATCAGTTTTTCCATAACCATAAATAATATTATTATCATCGTATAAATAATGAACTGGAACCTGCATTTCAAGTTGTAATATTTTATTTTCCGTTTTTTTAATGTCTTCATTTAGTTTTGTTATATTTTTCTCTAATTGTTGAAATTGATAGACGCCCGATTGAATTTGCAAATCTAGTGAATATATATCTTTATAATCTACCCCAACAGCTTCTCTGTCCCTTTGCGCTTTTTTTTCTTCAGACCTATCATCTAATTCATCACTTGTAACATCATTATCCTCTGTAGCGTTATCCTCCGAATTTTCCCATATTTCTTTTAATTCTTTCCCTGTAGCTTTTAATTCATCCCATAATGATGATAGGGCTTCTGATTTATCTTGAAAATCAATTTTAATGTGTTCATTAAAGTAAGTTGAAAAATTTTTTTTATCAACTGCTATTCTTAATTTATTCATTATATTAAAAGCTTTTTGTTTAAAGTCTCTTGCTCCGTTCTTTCCATAGGTAAAATTATAATCCAATCGAGCCATTTCTTTATTGTCGTCTTCTTCGCTTTCAGAATTCTCGAACAATTTCGCTTTGTATTCTTCAAGGCCATTCAAATAATCTAATTCCTTTCCGCTCATTTTACAATTAAAATCTTGTAAATAAAGTTGCTGAATTATATTTTCTCTATTTAATGCCAAAATCGAAAGTTGTCTTATGATTTCTTTTCTATTTTCGAGACTGTTTGATAAATTATCGCTTAATAATTCTAAGTTAGTTCTCTGTTGTGCTAATTCTTCTGATGGAATAAAATGCAATCCTGACTCGGTTGTATGAGAAGTATAAACCTTATCCCCGCCAGTATTACAAAGAAATTTTATTTCTCCATCAAAAATTTTATTTGTCGTAATTATAAAAGTATTCGTGTCTACTTGCCCCGCTGTATTTTCTACAGGTATATTATCCCGAGGGTTAAAATAGATTTCTATATTTATATAATTTTTTAAATAATCATCAAATCTAAACGAACAATATAATTTATCTACAAATTTAAGATCTGTACAATTAAAAAGGTATTTTTCATCATTCCTCTGTAAGAATATATCAGCTTTTTTCAGTTTGCTAATTTGCTTGAAAAAATTTTCGATTTCATTAGCATTTTTTTTAATTAATGTTGAATTAGATGTTACATGTATTCCGCCAACCGAATGGAAAATGGAAAAATCGGATCTTAATTCCCCAAAAGAATCAATAAAAACGCTTTTTTTGTTAACAGGTATTTTTGTCCCAGATTTGATAACGTAATATTTTTCCTCTATCAATTCCTCGTTACCATTTTCGTTAATATATGTAAAGTCTGGTAAAGAATCATCTTCATTTTTAAATATAAACTGATTTACATTTAAATTCCAATTTAATGGCAATCCATTATTAAAATCTCTGTCAATTCTATTTGAATTATAGTGTGCATCGATTCTAATAGGTAATGGAGCATCACTTGTTGTTAATAATGGCGTGCTAGTCTGCAAATCGCCCATAGAAAGACTTATTCCAGCAGAACCCGCCTGCCCAACTTCAAATTTTAATGCTTCATGATGGCTTTTGTAGTCAAATCTCGAAATATACTCAATGGATAATTTCTCACACTTTCCGATAGTTAAAGCTGTAAAACTCTCAAAAGTTAAATAAAGTTTTGTCGCGTTAACACTCAATGAATTTTGCAACTCATCACATATATCTACTGTAATAACTGAACCTGATGCTATATTTGAAACAGTATCCACATTATTCCATGACGTTTCATCTCCTATTCCATCACACGAATAATTAATTACAAAATTTATATTCTCTGATGATTTAACATATAATTTTAATGATGCCTGTATAATTTTTATATTTTTATTTATTTTAGAAATATCCAAAATTAATTTATTATCTACTATTTCATAATCTTGATTTATTTTTTTCATGTTGCCTCCAAACTCTAGTTTACACTTTTTCGATTATCAATCACTATGTTTTGTAATTCTTCCCATGTTTTATTAGGCTTAATTTGTTGTTGCAACTCATTTATTTTATCTCTTAACAACTGCCTTTCAGAATGAATAAGTGATAGACTATATGGAAATGCTTTGCCCATCATAGAATATTCATACATTTTTATTATCTTATAATCACTAGCATCAAGTTGAGATTGTAGACTAATAATTTCTCTTTTTATTTTTTCGTTGCTTAAATAAGATACATAACCGACAATCCCATTAAAAGAAGCATCTACAATATTGTTTAAGCTTGGAATATTTTTCACTTCCTCATAAGCATCGCCAACAGCAACGCTAATACCAGAAGAAGCAAACATATCAAGGTCGTTTAAATTATCTCCAATAGATAAAATATCTTTCTTTTCTAAATTAAGATACTTTCTTAAAAATTCTAGAGCACTTCCTTTAGTAGCATGTAAAGGAGAGATATCTAAATACTCATATTCTTTCTTTACAATTTTATCTTGATATGGACCTGTTTTGGTAATATGTAAAATGCTTAAATCAATTGCATTTTCCAATTCTTGTTTTATGTCAGAAAGTGGGGAAGGGGAAGAAAGAATTAGTTTTAAAATAACAGGATTTTCTTTTTGAATATAATCAAAAACAGAATTTACCAGTTTAAATTGAATTTTATTTGGAAAAAGAATAGAATTTCTTAAATCCATATATAACAATTTTGTTGTAATAATTTCATTTTCTGTGTAGACATGAATATGTAAATTGTATTTTTCAATTACAGA
>CANQBU010000095.1 GCA_947589615.1 uncultured Clostridia bacterium
TTAATATAAAATGACATTTAAACCTCCTCATTTTATGTATTTAAGAGTATAAAACTCGGCATACATTCTAGTATATGATTTTTCCATTGACTTTTGTGCATAATACTTCAAATATTTGTCCTTTATTTTAAGCCTTTATTCTTGACAAAATGCGGTCAATTTGATAAAATTTTACGAGAGGTGTAATATGATTATAGAAAACATAAAAGTAAGACTTGAACAAATGTGGGAAGAGATAAATTTTATAAAGGAGTGTCTTTGACCGCGGCGACTTACATGGCAAACTAAAAGATTTGCAGCAGATTCAGGAAGAAGAAAACTTTTATCTTGACCAAAAGAGGGTTTTAGAGGTTAGCAAAAAGATAAAGGCAATTGAAAATAAAATAAATTTAATAAAATATTTGTTTTCTTTATATGATGATTGCAAGGTTTATCTTGAATTATATGAAGAATCTCACGATGCAGAATTTGAAAAAGAAGTCCAAGACTCCATTCTTCTTTTGGAGAATGAAACAGCGAAAGCCAAAATTCAAACCCTTTTGAAGGGGAAATATGATAGTTATGATGCAATAATAACAATCCATGCCGGTGCGGGAGGCACAGAGGCGCAAGACTGGGCGGATATGCTTTTCAGAATGTATAAAATGTATTGCGAGAAATCCGATTTTTCGATGACAGTGCTTGATGTGCTTGCTGGTGACGAAGCGGGCTTGAAATCGATAACCTTTGAGGTGTGCGGCGAAAACGCTTATGGATTTTTAAAGGCAGAGAAAGGAGTGCATCGGCTTGTTCGAATTTCTCCTTTTGATGCCAATGCTAGAAGGCATACCTCTTTTGCAAGCGTGGAAGTTATGCCTAAAATTGAAGAAAAACCAAATATTGAGTTGAAAGCAGAGGATTTGAAGGTTGACACATATCATTCTTCGGGTGCTGGCGGACAAAATGTAAACAAAACTGAAAGTGCCGTCCGAATAACTCATATTCCAACGGGAATTGTAGTTTCATGTCAGGTTGAGCGTTCACAAGTTCAAAATCGCGAGAGGGCAATGCAAATGCTTTACTCAAAACTTGCCGAAAAGGAGGAACGCGAAGAACTTGAAAGACTCGCAAATATTCGCGGGGAAGTTAAGAAGATCGAATGGGGTAGCCAAATTCGAAGTTATGTTTTTTGTCCTTACACTTTGGTTAAGGACCACAGAACGGGCTATGAAAACACCAATATTAACTATGTCATGGATGGGAATAGTCAAGAATTTATAAATGAATATCTCAAAAAGATTTAAGGGGGACTTATGAATTATTATCTTCGAATGAAGGATAAATTCCAATCTTTAAGACAAAAAGAAGATGTTTTGATTTTAGCGGTTGAGTCTTCATGTGATGAAACAAGTATTGCGATTGTAAAAAACGGGCGTGAGGTGCTTTCAAATGTGATATCATCTCAAATTGAAATCCACAGACGCTTTGGTGGCGTTGTGCCTGAGGTTGCGTCACGCAATCATGTCCTTGCAATCTCAAATGTTTTCGAAGATGCGTTAAAAGAGGCGGGAATCAAGAAGGAAGAAATTGATGCCGTTGCTGTCACCTATGGTGCCGGTCTTATGGGGGCACTGCTTGTGGGAGTGAATTTTGCAAAAGGGCTTGCATATAGTTTAGACGTTCCTCTCATTCAAGTTAGCCATGTTCATGGGCATATTGCCGCCAACTATATATCGCATAGTTCCCTTAAACCTCCTTTTATGTGCCTCATGGTCAGTGGTGGGCATACTGCTTTACTAAATGTTGAGGATTATAATAAGATGACAATGCTAGGCACAACTGTTGATGATGCAGTCGGTGAGGCGTTTGACAAAGTGGCACGCGTTCTTGGCTTGCCATATCCCGGTGGTCCAGAAATAGAGAGGGTCGCAAAGAATGGAACAAGTTCATACAAATTTTCAGTATCAAAAAGTTTAAGTAAAACTTACAATTTTTCATTTAGCGGAATAAAAACGGAGGTGGTAAACCTTGTCCATAATAAGAAACAAAAAGGTGAAGAAATTGATGCTGAAAACATTGCCTTTTCATTTCAAGACAGTGTGACAGATGAGCTTTGCTCGAAAACCTTGATGGCTATAAAAAATAATAATGTCAAAAAACTTGTTGTTGCAGGTGGCGTGGGAGCAAATTCCATGCTTAAAAGCAAATTGAGCCAAATGTGCGAAAAAAATGATGTTCAATTTTTTGCACCAATTTTAAGATATTGCACAGATAATGCCGGCATGATTGCATCAATGGCTTACTATATGATGAAGGACGGGCTTGGGCTTGCACAACTTGATTTGACGGCAAAACCAAATGTTGAATTGAAATAATTTACGAAATTAAGTGAAAAATGCTTAATTTTTATCAAAAAATGCCCAATTTATTAAAAATCAATGTATTTTGGAGGTAAAAATGGAACTTCTTGCACCAGCAGGAAATTTTGACAAATTAAAAACCGCTGTTCATTTTGGAGCAGACGCTGTATATTTTGCGGGCAAGAATTTAGGACTTCGAGCCTTTGCCGGCAACTTTAGTGATGAAGAAATAATTGAGGCGATGGATTATTTGCACCAAAGAGGGAAAAAGGGATATGTCACTGTAAATATTGTCGCAAAAGATGAAGATTTTGAAGGAATTGATGACTATCTCAATCTTTTGGTAAAGGCAAATGTAGACGGAGTGATTGTATCCGATGTTGGACTTATCTATTATATAAGGAAGAATTTTCCAAAACTTAATGTTCATGTGTCCACTCAGGCTAATGTAAACAATTCCTATTCCGCTCGATTTTTTGCAGATATGGGAGTAAGCAGAATTGTGCTTGCAAGAGAACTTAACTTAAAACAAATACAGACTCTTCATGAAAATTTGAGGGATAAAGTTGAAATCGAGGCGTTTGTGCATGGTGCAATGTGCATCTCCTATTCGGGAAGATGTCTGCTTTCAAATTATCTTACTGGAAGGGACAGCAATCGTGGAGCTTGTGTTCAGGCTTGCAGATGGAAGTATGAAATTCGCGAGGTTGACAAGAAAGATTATTATCCTATTGAGGAAGACGCACGCGGCACATATATTTTAAATTCAAAGGATATGTGCCTTATCGACTATTTGCCACAACTTGAAAGTGCGGGAATAAGCAGTTTAAAAATTGAGGGAAGAATGAAGTCCGATTACTATGTCGCAAGCGTCGTCAATGCATACAGGCGGGCACTCGATGGATATGATAATTTTGATGTTCTTCATTCTGAACTTGAAAAAACTAGCCATAGAAGATATACGACAGGTTTTTACTTTGATGCCGATGATAAAGAATACCTTGAGGACTCCATGCCTATTCAAACTTATGAGTTTATTGCAAAGGTTGTTGAGGACCAGCATGAAGGTATGGTGAAGGTGGAAATGAGAAACCGATTTAAAGTTGGCGATGAACTCGAAATCCTTTCTTCCGATGATAATTTCCTTAAAAAGATAAAAATTGAGCAAATTATTAACGAAAAAGGGGAAAATATCGATGATGCGAAGCGTGTTCAAGAGGTTGTGCGGATAAATTGCCCATACAATTTAAAGTGTGGCGACCTTCTGAGAGTTGAGAAAAAACAATAGTTTTGTCGAATTGAAAAATCAATGTATTTTATTTGAAATCTTATGCATTTTAAATGTGGAGGTTAAAAATGAAAAGATTGATTTTTTCTTGTTTTATTTTGCTTTTGGTTGTCCTTTTTGCCGTTGAAGGGGGCGAATATGCCAAAAAGCCAATTCCTGCACAAAAATTGTCTTGTGCTGAAGAAGTAAGCGAGCAAATAGAACGAAACGATTGCTTGGACGAGATTTGCTTAGATAAAATTCCCGAAGAGGAATGTCTAAGCGGCGAATGTTCTGATGAATGTCAAAATGGAGAATGCTCAAAGGAAGAGCAGATTGACAAAATGACCGAATATTCCAAATTGTCAAATGTGATTGAATACAACTTTGAAGATGAGGACGAGGCTACAATTTGCGTTATCGGAAATGCAAGTTTGAATTTGAGCCCCGACAGTGCACAAATTTGTATAAAAATTGAAAAACTTGACGAGGAAATCACCCAGTCCAAAACTCAATGTTTTGAAACATTTGAAAAGGCAGTGGCATCTTTGAAAGATGACGGCATAGGCGAAGATGACATTTGCCTCAATTACTTCAATTGCTATCCAGAATATAATTTTGAAAGCGGAAGGAAGATATCGGGATATTTTAGCGATATCTCCTTTTGCGTTACTGTAAAATCGCTTGACAATATTAATAATGTTGTAAACACACTTTTGGAGAGCGGTGTAACATCAATTTATGAAATCAATTATCAAGTGTCCGACCTTGAAAACGCCTATTCGCAGGCATTGTCGCAAGCACTTGAAAATGCAAAGGCAAAGGCAAGCAAACTGCTCGGACGTGATGATTTAAAAGTTGTAAAAATAAATGAAGAGCGAATTTATACTTCAAATAATATGTATAGGAGTTATGCAGAAGAATATTCCACATCACCATTAATCGGCAAGATTAACATTGAGGCAAGAGTGATTGTGGAGTTCAACTAAAATCAATAAAGCAAAGTTTTTTCTCTCAAAATCATGTTTTTTATTAAAAAAGCGCTGCTTTTCATATAAAAATCTCAAATTATTTCAATTTGGGATTTTTTTAGAATCTAAGGGACGACGAGTTTACGAAATGTTGCTCTTTTTATCAAAATTTATAAAATTCATATATCGAAAAAAGACGTTGCATTATGCACCTTTCATATTACTTAATTCGCTAATAATCGGACTTAAGTTTCCTAAGTCTTGAAATTTTTTTAAATTTTTAATAAATATTAACAAAATCACTTGACATATTGGGGGGGGGGATTTCGTATAATAAGTATATAAGATAAATATTACTCTTTATAAATAATTAAAATCTTTATAAAATCTCGACAAAATTCGACAAAATACTTTTTAAAATCTTATGATTATGCTATAATAATGATATAAGGCATCTTTTAAAATTTAAAGGAGGTGTAATATGAAATTGACAAAAAGAGAAAGTAGGTCGCTATTTATGATTTTTGCGATTTTTGCTGCTTTGATAATTTCAATATTTTGTTGCATTCCAAGAAAAGATAAAACCGTTGAAGAAGCGACTCGTGCTTCTACTGGATTTACAAATACAGCTGATTTGAGTGCGAATACTTACACTTTGTCTAACGGATATATTTATCGGGCAAACAGTAATATAACAATATCTCATCAAGTAAATGTTTCTGGAACAGCAGTTATATATATTCCGTC
>CANQBU010000096.1 GCA_947589615.1 uncultured Clostridia bacterium
AAAGGGAAGTGATAAAATCGTCTTCACAGGTCAACCCATTCGAAAAAATATCTTAAAAGGCAATAAAAACAACGTTAAATTTGAAAAAAATGTGAAAAATAACAAAAAAAATCTTTTAATTGTCGGTGGCTCAAGTGGTGCGGACTTTTTAAATGATGTCGTATATAACAATATTGACAGCCTTACGAAACGATTTAATGTCATTCATATTACAGGAAAGGGAAAAGGAAAAAAAGTGGAAAATTTTGACAATTATATCCAAATGGAATACGCTCAAAACATGGGAGATTTGCTTGACTATGCCGACATCGTAATTTCGCGTGCAGGCTCAGGAGCAATCAATGAATTTTTGGCGTTAAGAAAACCTATGCTTTTAATTCCCCTTTCAAAAAGTTGTTCACGTGGCGACCAAATTGAAAATGCAAAACTATTTTTTAAAAACGGCTACGCCGAGATGATTCAAGAGGAAGCCTTCAGTTCCAATTTACTTCTGGAAAAACTTGACACCTTGCAAAGGGATTACAATAAGTATATCGACAATATGAAAAAATCGAAAAACAACAATGCTTGTCAAAAAATCGTAGAGCTTATTTCAAACATAAAAAAGGAGCATTAATCAATTCAGGTTCCTTTTTTTAATAAAGAGACTTTGCATAATTATACATTTTGTTTTGTCATAAAATTTTGTGACAAACATAAAAATTTTGTCGCTAAAAGTCAAAAAACTTTTTTCGCAAGGCTTTTTTGTCTTATTTTATCTTATAATTTTGTGCAAATTGGGATAGCCCAAACCTTCAAAATTCCTATTAAATGAAATAGGCTCGCATGTCGAACATAGCAGTTTCTTTACATCATAAGGAGTGAGTTTGGGATTCTTCTCAAGCAGTAAAGCACTCATTCCCGCAATCATTGGCGTGGCAACGCTCGTTCCGCTTAATCTTATATATTTATTTTTGATTGAACATGAAATTATATCCACTGAAGGCGCTACAAGGTCGGGCTTATAGCGTTTAAAGGCAGGACCTCTTGATGAAAAATCGGCAACCTCAAAGAAATCAGTATTATACTCGTCATCATCAATCCTATTATCATTAAACCCACCTACAGTGATAATTTGACTGGAGACACCCGGGCTTTTTATCGTTTGATATTCAGGCCCGCTGTTCCCCGCTGCTGCCACGACGACAATGCCTTCCTTCCAAAGCGCTTCCGCGCCACTCATGATAGGGTCATTATAGCCGATTGGATCACTGCCAAAACTCATGCACACGACTCTTATATTTTGCGCTCGATGATTGTCAAACACCCATTCCATTGCATCCAAAATTCTGTCCGCTGTCGCTTCGCCCTTCTTATTAAGGGCTTTAAGTGAAATTATCCTTGTATTTGGCGCTATCCCAGAATATTTACCACCTGACATTGCACCATTGCCGCTACATACACCAGCAACGAATGTTCCATGTCCGTTATCATCATACTCGAAACCTCTATTTTCTACAAAATCGACAAATTGAATTATTCTGTCTTCCCCTAAGCAAAAATCTCCATGTCGATAAATTCCCGTGTCGATAAAAGCGACCGTTACACCTTTACCAGTAAGCGTTTCGCCTTCAACCCCCAATATCTTCTTTGCAACATTCATAAGTGCCGAAACTTTGCTTACCGATGAGACAAATTTCACTTGCGACAAGTTTGTAAGTGAGGACAACTGTTTTTTGTTTGCCTGTATCCGAAATGTGCCGATAAACTTATATTCTTTTAGTATTTTGATGTTTTTTCGCAAAAGTATGTTTTTCGTTCTTTCATAGTCGCTTGCATGGACAATGCATTCCCATTTTTTATCATCTTGCATAGTGCTGACTAATGAAAAAAGCGTTTTATCTATCTTATTAAAGTTCATTTTAAACTTTCTAATATCCTTTTTACATTTTGATAATCTTTCTCGGGCAACGCTCCTTTTAATGTTTCCACCATGCTTGACAGCGCTTCATAATCGAAACTCCCCGAACTTTTCTGTCTTGCAACCTCTTGCATGAGTTGAACATTAAGTTGTTCTTTACTCATGTTTTTGTAGGTGTTATATTTGTTTTGCAGCTCTTTTTGAGCATCTTCGCCATTTCTTTCCCCATCTTCCCTTTTATACTGAGATAATTTTGACATATTTACTCCTTATTCTCAATATATGACAAGCAAAACAAAAAATTTCACAAAAAAGTATTCTTTTTATATTTTAAAGAATATAAAATAATATGGAAAATAATATATTGGAAATTTTAAAAATTCTATCGTCTTTCAATCAAAATCAACCTCAGCACAATCAAAATGTGGTGGGCGTTCAATCATATCCAAATGAAGCTTATTCACAGCAGCCCTCCTTTGAAAATAACATGCTTCCCCTTCTTATATCCCTTCTAACAAAGGGAAATTCTTCGCCGCTAAGCGAGATATTTGCAAAAAATAATGGGGACTCAAATCATAAAGATTGTCAGCCCCCAAACGATGAAATTTTGTTGTGATTTTAAGCAAGGCTATCTACTAGCGAGCCATACTTAAAGTAAAGTTTCCTCTTACATAATCTATTTGCAATTTCCTCTTTTGTTGTCGCAACAATAAGAGTGGTTTTCTTTCCCGCCAATTTTTTTATTATGGAAAGGGCAACCTCCTTTGTCGTTTCCGACACCTTATCGAAGATATTGTCGACCATAAGCAGATCAAGTTCCCTAAAAGTCAATCTTATCAAAGACAAAATATATTTCTCTTCCAGTGTCAATTCCTTTATTTTTGTGTCCTTTATTTTTTCAAGCGAATATTCAATGATTACAGAGTTTATTTTGCTTTCTATCTCATTATCATCAAATCCCCAATTCTTTAATACATATTTAAAATTTTCGTAAACTGACTTTTTCTCTAAAAAAACAGGAGAGGCAGGAACATATCCCGCACTTAAATCGGTTTTATAATTCAATTTATCAAGAGGAATTTCTTTTATAAAAACTTCACCCTTTGTAAGTTTTTCAAGTTTTGAAAATATACGCAAAAGGCTTGTTTTTCCGCTTTCATCTTCTCCAATAAAAGCCACTTTCTCATTGTCTTCAATTTCCATATTTATATTGTAAAGGGCATAAAATTCCCTTGTATATCTTAAAAATAGATTATTTACCCTAATCATTTTTTCTCCTTACCATATCATTTTACTATAATTTACAAAAAAATAAAAGCATTTTGCCGCTTTTATTTATCTTTTTATCAATTATTTTATCTTTAACTTAAATTGCTCTGATACAGGCTCGCTTCCTACAAGTATTTCCCCCGTCTTGTCGCCATTTTCTTCGACATCTCCTACAACTACTCTTAATGTAATTGTCATCTTGCCATCATAGTTAAATAAATATGTTTTTCCAATCACTTCTTCATATTTTTCATACTTCTCGGGCTTTTTCACATCTTCTTCATTCCCTTCCTCTGCAAAAATATGGGTTAAAGAATACCATTCGTCGCTTTCCTCAACATAATATTCAATTTTATCATTGCCCTCTTTCCATATGTTGACCTTGCCCGTCTTTTCAAATTTAACTTGGACATCTGTCCCTTTACCTTCAAGGCGGCTGTCCTCTGCATAGTTTATCCGAACACCATAATTTTTACTTCCCGCAGAAGTGATTTCAGTCAAATATGCCGTCCTTAACTTTGTCGAATTTTCACAACCGACAAGCAACAAGCAAAATGCAAGCACAAGCGAAAATAAAGATAATTTCTTCATAAAATTCTCCTTTATATAAATTATTTTCTTTTCTGGGGAATTTTAAACATAAAAAAGACAATTTATGTCGCAAAATGTAGACAATGGGGAAAATTAACCATAATTGTCACAATATGGGTTTGAATTGGCAGATTTTGCAAATAAAAAAAGTTAGTTTTTTTCAAAAAGTTCTCGCACCTTTTCTAAAATCAATATTGACAAACTATTAATCCAATGTTATAATATATTAGTAAATTTTGGAGGACGCATGAAAGGAAGTTTAAAAAACAAAGTAAAATTATTTAGTCTCTCTGCAGGAGTTGTTTTAGGCATCGGTGCTTTTATGGCAGTGCCTATTACCGGTGTAGCATACCATCAATCAAACGAAAACACCCTTACAGAGTATATGGAAAGCGAAAGTTTCACCGAAATGAGAGATCAAAAAATTGATGAAGTTGAACAATCATTCAAAAATGATGAAATTACATATGAAGAATCTGTAGAACAAACAAACCGCCTAAATTCTAAAGAATTTGCCGAAGAATCATTGAAGACTAAAAGTGAAGGTTATGTAAAATCAAAAAACATTGAGAATGCTTTATTTAAAACTACCATAGCAGAATGTGTTTTTGCAGTAGGAGTTTCGCTCTACGGAGTGGTGGCGATTATACGTTTAATGAACGGTAAAACCCAATACTCCAACGATCACGCGTCAAAAGAATTAGCTGAATTGGCTGAATGCTTAAAATATAATACAATTAAATCAGGCAATGAAGACGAGACAAACGATAACGATGAAAATAATGCCGAGCAACAATAATTAAAATTATGGATATAGTCAAAAAGACCGAAGTGATTTCGGTCTTTTTTTAGTTAATTTTGACTTATAAAAGTCATATTTTTTATTTTAAAATGCGTTTTCTATATGATTTATCTCATCACCTAAAATCTCAATTACATCAAATTGGCATTCCTTTTCTTGCAATCCTTTCATTTTGAGATAGGACATGGCGACATTTCTAATCTTTTGTTGCTTTCGAAAATCAACAGCCTCACTTGGTCTGCCATATTGCAATGTTTCTCGCGCTTTCACCTCAACGAAAAATATTCTCTTCTTTTTTGTTGCAATTATATCGATTTCACCCAATATATTTTTATAATTAACCTCAACAATTTTATAACCTTTCTTTTCGAGGTATTTTTGAGCCTTAAATTCTCCTATTTTTCCTTGAATGCTATTGAAAACTTTTTTCATACATCACCTAATCAAGCGTTATTTTTCCAATCCTTCCCTTTCTGAAATCATCGATGACCGCATTTGCCGTTCGCTCAATATCCAACTCGCCGCCGCTTACTACATAAGCGCGTTTTTTTGCGATTGCCTCAAGTGACAAGTCGTCTCCATATCGTTTTTGCATAAGTGATGGATATTTTATATTAAGCATAGCGATAAGTTCATTCGCAAACTCAATTTCATCGCCTATGACCTCATCTTTCACGCTTCCGAGAAAGTATAATTTTTTTGCAATTTCTTGATTTTCAAAGTTTGGATACAGTGTCCCC
>CANQBU010000097.1 GCA_947589615.1 uncultured Clostridia bacterium
TGACTGGGCTGGAGAAGATGTGCCTTTGCGACGCAGGATAGGAGGAATTGAGTATGCCGGTAATTTATATGATTAACAAACAGAATAGCTTATTGAAGGAGCCGTATATATCATTTGATAAAAAGTATAAAATGATTTCTGATAATCTTCATGGAGGTGAAATTGAACTTCCCATAGGAACCGGAAAACAGGGACAGTTTTCTAATGGATTCTACAATTGTGATTACACATATCAGCGTAACATGATAATGAAGTTTAATTTTGTGAAGGTAAATCCTGAGCAGGTAGAGATTAACACTTCCAAAGAGTGTACTTTTGTGCGGTGTACTTATTCGTTCGAATATAATGAATCAGATATGCTTGATTATCATTTGAATCGGTTAAAAGCACTTACTCTTAGAACGGATTATTTTTATATTCCCAAGGTAGAATACTTGGAATTTTCCTATAAAGTGGATAAAGAAATCAATATTTACTTGGATGCTATTGTTGTTGGACAGGAAGATGTGCAACAGGTGTGTCACTGCATGATTAATCAGTTTATTGCTATTTTTAGTCTGGATGATTGATAGATAGTAAAGAGAAAGAAGGTGCGGAAAATGGCGATGTTATTTACTTCAGATTTGCATTTGGGTCATAAGAACATTTTGTTGTCTCGACAACAGTTTGCAAGCATAGATGAACATGATGAGTTTATAATTCGGCAGTGGAATAAGAAGGTTCACAAGAATGACAATGTGTATATTCTTGGTGATTTAAGTTTTAGAGCAGAACATCCTATTTCTTATTACCTGTCAAGAATGAAGGGTAAAAAGCATTTGATTGTTGGAAACCACGATAGTTATTGGATGAAAAATGTTGATGAAATGTCTGCATTTTTTGATACGGTAGAGTATCTTAAAACTATAAAGTTTGACAAGAAGCTGATTACTTTATGTCATTATCCGTTGTTAGAGTTTCCTGGAAGTAGGTATATGGAGCAGAAATCATCCTACCTTATCCATGGACATATTCATGACACTAAGGATACGGAGGTGTATGGACATATTAAGAAGTATCAGCCCCATGCATTAAATGCAGGAGTAGATATTAATGGATTTGAACCAGTTACATTTGAGGAATTGAAAGAGAACAATAATTGCTGGTATCAAAGAGGACGAGAAGACAAGGAAAACGAGACTCATAGTATGTTTGATTATTTCACGGATGGGATGAAATAAGCTGGTTGGTAGGCGAATGTACGGAAAGGAGGAAGTGATGAAATACAATATTGATGGGAAGTATCCAATGATGGCAAACTGGTTACTTGTAAACAAATTAGGCGATGGAATGTATAGTGTTAGGAATATATTAACGGATGAAATATATGAATTGGATAGCCAGACTTATCACTTCCTACGTAACTTGAACGGAAATAGGAATCCATATAAAGTGGCAAGTAAATTAGGCGTTGATGCAGAAAAAATGATTGACTTCTTTGATGTGAATCTATTAATTAGAACTGAAGGGAGAACATTACTTGCCAGTAGTGGAACTATTTTACATACAGTATTTATTCCCATGAAAAAGAAAACAAAAAGTATAATACCCAAATTGTACAACTTAGGATTAGGTGTTGGTTTTTTTCCGATGCTTTTGTATGGTTTCTATCGAATTCTATTTACATCCTATAGATTTAATGCAGATTACATGCTCTTAGGGTATGTCTTTGCAATTGCAATTGGATTGACAATGCATGAGCTATCACATGCGATGGCTTGTCTTTGTTATGGTGGTAATTTTTTTGAAGCTGGAATAACGTGGCAGAAGTTTTATCCTGGTGCATATGTTTTGATTGATAAATCGGGGATTGATTCAAAACTAAAGAGAGTACAGGTTGATGCAGCAGGAGTAGAAATGAACTTGATGCTTACTGGTATATTTCTTGTCTTGAGCACAGTAATTGAAGTGCTGAGTGGATTTTTTCTGTATGCAGCTATGATTAATGGGATATTAGCTGTATTTAATCTTGCTTTTATAGATGGTTTGGATGGAAGTTCTGTTGTTGGGGAATTACTCGGGCTACCGGATGGAGTAGACGGGGCAAAAAATCTTCTTAGGAAGGAATTGAAGCTGAATATCAAAGAAGCATCTGAGAATAAAAAGGTAGCAATCATATCATGTGCCATAATGCTTTTGTATCAGATTTTATTGCCTATAGTGCTTGTAAATAACATACTCTCGATTATTGGAGGTTTCTTATGAGAAAGGTAAATAGAATAAAATTATATTTGGGAGTAAGCAATATGCTGATGATATCAGGAATTGTAGCAAAAACGATGTCTTTGTTTTGGCTTATAATACTGATTGTATCTGTATTATTTATAGTAGCGGTTGTTCCCTGGTGCAGGCAGCATGAGAATATGTGGTTATTTGTATTAACTGCAATAGGTAGTGTTCCAATTAATATTACCCTGACGCATTATATTTTAGATATAGGGATTTTTGAAACGGATTTTCCGGTTGTGGGAGTGCTCATAACATCATTAGAAATATATTTGTTATTGTTAGGGATAGAGGAAATTATTATTGGTGTTTTAGGGCGAATGATATGGAAGAGACAGAAAACGATGGATGAAGTGGTTTAGCAAAGGAGGCTGATTGTATATGAATAACAAATTGATATTAACATCATATGGTCTCACGACTGTAATAGGAAGAAAGCTGATTGGAAAGGAACTTAAGGGGTGTGATTTGTCCAATAGAAAAATATTTCTATTCCATGAACCGCATTATTCTATAGAAGCAATGCTTGTAGAGTCGTGTTTGAATCTCGGATTTAAGCAGGACAATATCATCCTGTCGGGTCAGCAAGCGAGTAATCAAGAAGTTTTGGAATGTGATTTCTACTATTGTACAGAAGGAAATACATTTGAGGTGTTATCCTTGTTGAGAGAAAGAGGATTGGATAGTGTGATTAAGGAAGGATTTAAGAAGGGGAATAAAACATATATTGGTTGTAGTGCGGGTGCGGCTATTGCTGGTATGAGCATCGAGGAAGTAAAGGACTTTGATAGAAATTATGTAGGGATGGTAAATTTTACAGGGTTAGGTTTGTTTGATGGTATTATTATACCCCACTACACGAAGTCGGAGTTGAAGCGTTACATTAGTAATAGTCCCGGTATTGAAGAAAAATATAACATGATTCTCTCTGTATCCAATGAAAAAAGTTTGGTGTTGGAGGTATAATATGAGCCAGAATAATAAACTGATTTTTGTGACGCATAACAAGGGAAAAGTAGAATCTGCAAATAAATACTTTGAGGGGCATCTGGAATTTCAAACATATGATTACGATTTTAGAGAAATTAGGAGTGAAAGTATTGAAGAGATTGCAATAGCGAAGGTCCTTGAGGCATATGAAATGACCAAGCAACCGACAATTGCATTGGATGCAGGTTTTTATGTGGAGAAGTTAAATGGTTTTCCGGGAGTATATGTAAAACATTTTCTTGACACTATCGGTATTGCGGGTTTACTTAAGTTATTGCTGGGAGAAGATGAACGAGAGTGTTGCTTTAAGCAATGTTTAGCATATTATGATGGGAATGGTCAGCCGAAATTGTTTTATGGAGAGCATACAGGCGTTGTCAGTAAAGAAGCAAAGGGGAAATTGAGTAAGCATGATTGGTCAGAATTGAGTTACATATTTATCCCAGAGGGAAAGGAAGTCGTCTTGGCTGAAATGACAGATGATGAACGAATTGCGCTAGCAAAGGAAAATGAAGAAAATTCTGCATTTAAGCACTTCAAGGAATGGTATATAGATTATTTAGCTTCGGAAGAATATTACAAGGAAAAAATGCTGAAATCAAATTGGGAAAAAACATGCAGATTTATCAAGGATAATCGGTTGATTATTGACATATCTTTTCAAACATGGATAAAACCAATGAAGCTGATTGACTGTACAGAGGAGTGCATTGTATTTGAATATATTGACGATACACTTTCGGAGATACTCAAGGATACGATGAGATATATTCGAAAGCGTTATGAGCAGATTATTCTGAACGCATATAACCATTGTACTGGAGGTAATTTTAAGAAAATTGAAATAAGAATATAAGTAATTTTGGAAGGAAGTGATTTTATGAGTGAGGTGATAGTGGATACACATACGCACTATGCACACAGGCGTTTTGATTCAGGACGAGATGAAATATTGTGTGGATTAGCAGATAATGATGTAATTGCTGTGATTGAGGGGGCAATTGACTTTGCGAGCAATCAGAAGATGAAATTACTGTGTGATAAGTATGCGCATGTATTTATGGCAGCAGGTTGTCATCCAAATTGTGTGGAAGAAATGGATGACGAAAAATATCAAGCGATAGTCGAATTGACAAATTATGATAAGGTGCTTGCCATAGGAGAAACCGGATTAGATTACGCAAGGGATAAAAGCGGAGAACAAATATGTAAGCAGAAAGTATGGTTCAGAAAATTTATTGAGCTGGCAGTAGAAAAGAAGAAACCATTAGTAATTCATTGTAGAAAAGCTTATGATGAGGCAATCAATATTTTGCAGGAATATAAGTTGGCGGAATGTCCGGGAGTAATTCATTGTTTCAGTGGAAACTTAGAGCAGGCTAGAAAATTGATGGATATAGGATTCTGTCTAGGAGTTAATGGAATGTTTACGAAAATGGATGAAGATGCAGAATTATGTGTGGCTTTGAAAAGTATTCCCTTGGAGAAGATTGTGTTTGAGACAGATTCACCATATTTGATACCAGATGGTGTTGCAGGAAAAAGAAACACATCAAAAAGCCTTAATGTTATAGTGGAAAAGTTTGCTGAGTTACGAGGTGAATCCCCGGAACATATTCGGGAAGTGGTGTTAAAAAATACGAAAAGGTTATATCCGGTAGTATTTGCTGGATGAGATAGGGAGATCGTTATGATAAAGGTGGAGATGACAGGCGAAGGAAAAAACTTCGTCTGTTTCGTTTATTGATTTAATGAAAAATCTATTTCAAAAAGAAAAAATATGTTGAAAAAATGTCACGAAAATTATATAATAATCGTGACAAAAATAAGGAGCGTGGTTTTATGGCAAGTGGCATATATACAGAAATAAAGAAGAGAATAGAACTGGCTGAGTTTGGAACGGTTTTTTTGACATCAGATTTTACGGATATTGCTACAACAACAACTGTAAGAAAATGTCTTGGAAGGCAGGTTGAAGAGAAAAACATCCGCAGAATCATTGATGGAGTTTAT
>CANQBU010000098.1 GCA_947589615.1 uncultured Clostridia bacterium
TAGCGTATTTGGACAATGCGATAATCTAAAAGAGGTTGTCATTGAACAAGGACATATAGGTCAAGTGTTTACTGGCTTTAGCGATAATCTTACGACATTTAAATTTGGCAAAGATTGTAAAGTAGATGTTCTTGTCGGAGACTTGCCTTTTAAAATTAAATATCTTTGTAAAAGCGGTGAATACTTTATTGCATCAGAAAGTCCTATAGGGCAAGATTTTATTGAACTTGGCTCTGTAAACGAGAAATTGTGTGTGGGTGCTATTACTGGTATATGGGAAGACAAAGACAAGTTAAATAAGATGCTTGGAAAACGCGGTGAACTTTCCAAATTGATAAATGATATTTACTTTAATTTAGGTGCTGAAAAAGTTGATGAATTTGTTACCAGTGCAAGATTCAAATTTTATGACCAATGCAAAAAATATAGTTTTCTAATATTTCCAGAACACCTTAGTTGTTTCTATTCGCTTGGAGGGTTTAGTCAACCAATAAAAGAAGAGAGAACAAGCAAAAAAGGTAACAAGATCGAAGTTGTTGTGGATTATGCTCAAAAGGCTGGTGAATTTTTCAAAATGCTTTCCGATTTATCATGGGAAAAGGAATATATGGCAAAAGATATGAAAAAAGTCCAACTTGTAGAATTTAATCCTGAAGCGGCAAATTTTTTGCTTGACCTTAAAAACATTCGCGAAATCACTTTTTATTCCGTAAAAAATAATTTAATAGGTAAAGATTACAACTTTTTGAATAAAATATTATCAAATTTCAAAGAGGTTCAGGAGACAAATAAGTCGCGAAAAGGAAGTCAGAGACAGTTAGCCCCAACCGTTGAGAGATTTAAAGAATATTTTAGTGGGAATAAGTTTAGCGGCGTGCAAGAACAAGACCGTGAACTTGCAGAATTCCTTTCAAAATATTATGTAGATCAGGCCACATACGATGCTGCTGTAAAAATCAAACGTGAAAGAGAGGAAAACGGCACTGGCGAAAGTATACTTGGCAAGCATTTGAAGGAAGATGATGCTTTTAAAGAAATTGATGCGTTGTCTTTAAAAATTAAACAGATTGCTGGGGAAGCAATAGATTCAATCCTTGAAAGCACAACAGATTATATATTTGATTGGCTTGAGAGAAGTGACCCCAACAATTATGTATTGGGAAGACTTTGCAATTGCTGTGCCGAACTTGAAAGTGCTGGTTATGGAATTATGCATGCAAGTATAGTCAATCCAGATGTTCAAAACCTTGTAATAAGAGATAAAAGCGGAAAGATTGTCGCAAAATCCACCCTTTATGTAAACAGAGATGAAGGATATGGTGTTTTTAACAATATACAGATTTCAGATAAAATTCCAAGTGATGACAAAATAAAAATATACAAAAAGTTTAAGGTTGCCGTTGCTGCATTTGCAAAAGAATATAATAATATTTATTCTGATAAACCTTTAAAACAAATAAATATAGGTATGAGAATAAATAATTTAGATGAGTTCCTTGAAAAGTATGATAAAGAGGCTACCGATCTTTTGGTGGCAATCGATTATGGCAGATATGGAAGAAGTGATAATACATATAACGGTGACAGCACATCAAGGCAAATTATAGTATGGGAAAATGAAAAACAATAAAAAATTGCACTTTTTTGTGCAATTTTTTCGTTTTTTAAAGGTTATTTAATGAATTATGCTTAAAAAGCTGAGATGGGCGATGCCCCTTATCCTGTGTAAATTCATTCAAAGGGGTGACAAGTCCGGCGGTTTTTCTTCTGAAATTTGCGTCTAAAAGTTTTGTTCCCAATATTTCTTCATAACAATTTTTAAGCTCTGTTAATGTGAATTTTTCGGGCAAAAGATTGAATATTATATCTGTATATTCAAGTTTGTTTTTTAATCTTTGAAGGGCATAATATAAAAGCTTTATATGGTCAAATGCAATTTCGGTTGAAGAAATTGTTATTTCCTCCACTTGCTTTATGTCTAGTTTTTCAGTTTTAACATGTAAAACATTTTTTAATTTTTCATTTTCGTTTGATAGTGTGATTTCGACATCTTTTTCTTTCTTATAACCATTTTCATATGTTTCAAATTTAAAAGATCTTTCTTCTATATTGATGTCAAACCATTCGCCGTTAAAAAGATTTTCCTCTTTGTTAGTGAGTAACATATAGCTCACTGAAAGAACCCTTGTTCTTGGGTCACGCTGTTTTTCTCCAAAGGTAAAAAGTTGTTCATAGTAATAATTTTCAATTCCCACTTTGTTTTTTACGCATAATTTCATGCTTTCATTTAATGTGTAATTAAGGTCGATAAAAGTTCCTGCGACTGAATAACAATTGAGATAAGGAGGGTATTTTCTTTTAAGAAGAAAAACTTGTAATTTTTTTTGAGGTAATTTTCTGTAATTATTTGTCTCCTTGTCAATCATTCGCAAAATTACTGCATCGACAGTAACTGAAGGTTTTTCATATTCACTGTCTGAATAAAGTTCCAAAAATTTTTTGTCTTCCTGTGATAAATTCATAGTTCCTCCTTATTAAAAATGATATTTTTTTGTGAAATTTTTTCGTTAAATTCATTTAAAACATTTAAATAATCATTTGTAAGATATTTTTTTGCTTTTTCAACTAAATTATCTTCAATTCCATAGAATGCCCCGGCTACAGAACCTGCAATAGCGGCATTAGTGTCGGTGTCGCCACCAATTGATAGGGCAAGACGCAAGGACTGCTCAAAATCGTTTGCTTCAAGGAAACAATATAATGCTTGTGGAACGGAATCGATGGCCTTTGCGGTAAATGTGTAGTTTTTTCTCAGATAATCTAAATTAAAGTCCAATTTAATATTCAAAAAACTTTCAATTTCATCTTTAATTTCCCTTTTTGAAGCGTTATTTTTTCCAAGAAATATCGCTTTCGCCGTTGCCATTGCGCATTTTATTGAGTCAGGGTGGTTATGTGTGCAAATCGTTGCTTTTAATACATTGTCTTCAAGTTCTTTTTCGTTTTCAGCCCAAAAACCGACTGGCGAAATTCTCATCGCGCAGCCATTCCCATAACTCGTGCAAAAATCGGCACCGTTACACCATTCAGTGAAAAATTTACCAAATTTGTTTCTTTCACCTTCTTTGATGTTATCGATTTCCCTTTTTCCATAAAATTTTATATATTTTGAGTAATCTTTGTCATGAAGAAGGGCATCGCAAACTGCACAAGTCAAAATAGTATCGTCTGTGAAAAACAGGTCATTGTGAAGTAGAGGGCTTTTTTCATCTAATATTTTTTCTCTTTCAACTGCGTTTGGTGTTTTATTTCTCATTTCTTTAATTTCGAGAAGTGAACCTGAAATATCTCCGATAACCGCACCATAAATTCCATTTTTATACATATCTACTCCTTTTCAAAATAGTTTTTAAGATTATTGTTGAATTTCACAACGCCAACTCTTTTGTGGCAAGAAATATTGTGCATTTTCTCAATTTTATCAAAATGCTCATCTTTTACTCCCTTTCTTATATAGTTGCCAAGACTTAAATAAGGGAAGCCCAGTTTATCTTCATCACTTTGTCCTGAAAGCCCATCTTCTGGAACTTTGTTTACAAGGTCTGAAGGAAGACCAAGCAAAAGCCCTATTTCACAAACTTCTTCCTTTGTGTAATTGGCAATTGGGGAAAAGTCACCCACATTATCGCCCCATTTTGTTGTGTATCCCACCATACCTTCTGAGAGGTTAGAGGTGTTTGCGACAAGAAAGTTCATGCTTCCTGCAATGGAGTAAAGCGTTATCATTCTTATACGAGGCGGGGTGTTAAATGTTGTAACTGTGCTTAAATTTTTATTTTCATTTTTAAGGATAGGTGAAATATTTTCAATAATATTGATATATACATTATTAATATCTATAATATAATATCTAATTCCCAGAATATCGCAACTTCTTTTTGCTATATCTATATCTTTCATGCTGCCATTTGGCATAATGACGCCCAAAACATTTTCTTTGCCTATTGCGTCGGCACAAAGTCTTGCGGTGACAAGACTGTCTTTACCGCCACTCATTCCAATGACGACGCCTTTAGAGTGGGCTTCATTAAAAACATAATATTTAATCCAATTTTTTATATTTTCAATCTCTTCAATGTTCATTTTATCTCCTTTTTAAAATTAACTTTCTATGAGTGGGAAGAACCATATCGAAACCAAAATTATTTAAAACTTCATTTTTCTTGAAATTTAAAGTGTAAATTTCGTCAAAATCGATATAAAAATCTTTATGCAATTCATTTAAGATTTTTACATAATCAACGGAAAAATAATTTTCGAGTATTTCTGACTTCCAATTTTCAGTGTATGTATATTTTAACAGAAAATGATATAAGTTTTTTAAGTTATCAATTTTGCCATAACGTTTTTCAAAGTCTAAAAATTTATATTTTTCGATATTTTTGAATGTTTCTTTTGCAAAATCGATTTTGCGATTTAAAGAATCGTCAAAATACATATCACGAATAACAACAACCTGCGAATTTTTCATAAGTGTTAATATTTTATTAAATGTAATGTCGTCTAGTTCATGTAAGCAGGAAGATAATAACAATCCATATTGTTTGTTTGCAATTGAATCAAGCATATTTTCATAATTACTAAAAAAGTAAAAATTGTTATAGGCTGAAAATTTTTGTTTGCAAATTTCCAAAAAATTTTCATTTTTGTCGAAACCAATAATTTTTATATCATTTTTGATATATTCATTTATTTTTTCTAAGATAACACCATTTGCACAGCCAAAATCAATATAATAATCCAATTCATCAAACTTTACTTTATCTAAAAAGAAAGTTTTTTCTTTAAGTGCATCTTCCATCTTTTTAAGATAGCTTTTTTCATTTTGTAAGGTCACTTCTTTCTCCACAATTATGATATTATCACATTGATAATAATTTTGTCAAGAAATTTTAAAAAATAGTTGACAAATTATTTTTTGTGTGTTATTATCATATTGAACATATCATAAAAGAATGTTTTTACATATAAAGTAATGATTGAGAAATAGTAAAATGGAGGTTTAATATGAAAAAAGACTTACTTATAATTGTTGATATGGTAAACGGTTTTGTAGAAGGTGGTGCACTGGCTGACAAAAACATTCATAGAATAGTTCCAAGTATTATCGCAAAAATAGAGGAGGCAAAAAGGAATGGGACGCCAATAATTGCTTTCAAAGATAGCCATTCCATGAGTGA
>CANQBU010000099.1 GCA_947589615.1 uncultured Clostridia bacterium
CAAGTTTCAGCATCATTCAAAGTGATGAAAAATTACAACAAAAGGATAAGATAAAAAATTATATTTATCAATTGTTATTAAATCTGCTAAATTCGTCTATAAAATTGAAAAATGGAGCACAAAGCGATGATGTTATTACAGAATTCATGCTTGGATTCTTAGGCGAAAAAGCTTCTGATGTTTTGATGGAAAATATGATAGAAGATGGATACGGAAAAACATTTAACCTGCAAAATATTAGAAATGAGATAAAAAATTATGAAGAAGAGTCAATAAAAGAATATATGTCTTTATACCTTCCAATTATGAGATTACTCAGATTGCATTCAAATTCAATAATATTGAGAAAAATACTGTAATTTCGAATAAAAATGGCGAATATTTTGATAAAAATGGGCAAAATCTAGTAAACTTATATAATAATGCTCATAAAACTATTGTTAGCGTGACAGGAGAAATCCCATCATTAAAGGAAGAAAGTTTTACAATTCAAGAAATAGAAGAGCTTAAAAATAGGACTGTGACTGCAACAGAAATCCAGTATAGCGATGGCACAAAGGAAACTAAATTTACTAATAATAAAGGCCTTAAAGAAGAAATAAATTTGATTGTGATTAAGGTTGAAATTGAAAAGGAAGAACAAGGAAAAGCCACATGTAAGTTTTTACTTCAAATAAAAGATGAGCCAATGATGAATGGGACCTCGTCATTTGGAGAGCTTCTATATAAACTTACGGGCATTTCTTACGGTCTTTTTACTTATCAAACTCAATTGACTTTAAAATAAAAAATGCTATTAGAAAAAAGCATTTTTTAGACTATAACTACTTCACCTTGCTTTGGATGATAAAGCGAGGTGTTTTTTAATTCTTTTATGGAGTAAGGGGATAGATGGACGGCGTAAAATTTGCAACTAGGAAATTCATCTGAAAGTGCGGCGACTTCTTTTACTGAAAGATGTTTGTTGTTTGGCTCTACATTTGATGAATCGATAAAGATTGCCTTGCTTTTGGAAATGATTTTTCTAACATTATTGCACATTGCGGTATCTCCACTAAATCCAACGGCGACTCCATCTTTTTCAATCAAAAATCCGTAACTGTCGAGATTTAGATGTGTCATTTTGAAGCACTTTATTTTATATCCATCAAATTTTATTATTTTATTATTTTCTGCGTCGATAAATTCAAATTTTTTATCTATCTCTTCTCTTAGATAACCAATTTCAATCAGATCAAAAAGGGTTAAGAGGCGTTCTCTGCAACCTTTTGGGGCAATAACTTTAATCTTTGGTATTTCACTATGATTTTTTATGTATTCAAGCACGAGATGTAAATCCATAAAGTGATCGCTATGAAAGTGACTGACAATGATGTATTTAATTTTTGTGAGATCGTAAACATTCATCAAAGTTTTAAAAGATCCTTGTGGTGCATCAAAAAGAAATTCGTCGTTAATTATGTAACTTGTTGATAAATCAAGCACCCATGTACACATGCTTCCAACGACGTCAATTTTCATAATTTCTCCTTTTATACTATTTCTTACCGAGTATGTCGCAAACAATGAAATATTCATAAAAATTATTTTTCGATAATATAATGTTTTCATGCGACAAATGTCTAATAATTTAATTTTTTTAAATTTTTACGCTAAAAGTGGAAAAATCATGCATTATTATGAAATTTTCCATTTTTATTGTAATATGAATTGAAATTTTTGTCAAGAGTATAAATATATCTTTTTTATATTTAATTTATATTAATAAAAAATAAAAAAAAACACTTGAAAAATTTTTATTTTATGTTACAATAGTAATGAGGAGATCTAATGAAGAAACAAAGGATTGGAAATGAAGAAACAAACTTAGTAGAAAAAAGCGTTCTTGAATATCTTTACGGGGAAAGAGAGAAGGCATTGTTGGACTTGTCACGAAACTTGCAGGAATTCGATTTAGAAGATATAAAGGCGATTTTGAAACAGGAGCTCTTCTCGTATATGAAATCAAATGGCGGAAAAGAAGGCAGAGTTGAACATTATGCCCCACTTTATAAAATGATAAAAAACTTTAACGCAAACGATTTTATTAAACGCACATGGAAATATGTTCCATACTATATTCCAGAAGATGAGTATAAAAAGATTCAAGCAACATGTAAATATCATGTGAGGTTTAAACGCTACAATTATGAAAAACCACTTTATGACTTTGCAAATAATGTAGAGTTTACTGATAGCAGAGTAAAACATGAAGCCATTCAGGAGAAAACCAAAAACGATATAAGATTTTATGTCGGAGACAAAAGCGGGCAGGGACAATCAGTTTTTGCAAAAGTCGTGAGTTTGAAATACAAACCCGTCTCATTAAAACTTGTAAGGGAAAAGATGACTGAGCAACCTTATGTAGATGAGGAGACCCTGCTTTCAGATAGGTTTTTGTATACAAGAAGTTTTTCTATCTCAATGTATGCACTACTGAATGCAAATCCAAATGAGGCAATGCCGATAATGCGATATGATAATGATGTCGCTCCACATCACAATGTTTTTGTGGGGGAAGATAAACGAAAAGTAATTTTCGGTGATACTGCGGTTTCACCACACTTCCATTTTCAAAATGAAGAAGATAGTTTGATGTGCTTGCGAAAATTCAGAAGTTTTGAAGGGCCGATGAAATATAGGACAGGTAGATGCAATGCGATAGATTGCCCTCATTTAAAGGCGTATCTTAAAAAGTTAGACAGATTAAATAAAACAGATCTTCACAAAAATATCAAAGAGAAGAATGATTACGGAATGCCATTTTTAGCATTAAAGGCGAATAATAAGGTTAAAACTAATGTATTTAAAGATCCAGAAGATTCAATAAGAGAATATTTAAGTTCTCACGACTCTCGTGGTGGTTATGATATAATAAAATGGCTTGATAGAGTAAAAGAGTTAAAATTATATGAACAAGAACATAATAGGATATTTACAAACCTTATAAAGTCACTGGATTTGCTTGAATTAATTGTGACTAAAGAGAAAGCATGCTTGGATATAAGGGAATGCAAGGTATTGTCGGATTTAGAGATTTCGCTTGCAAATGATGTAATGAGTGAGATAAATTATTTAATCGAAAAACCATTGACAGGTCAAGAAATTGATGACAATTACTATCCTGAACAAGAGAATGAGGTTTAATTTAAAGAAAAAATTAAAAAAGAATTTCATGTAAATAAAGACGGAAAATTAAAACTTCCGTCTTTTTATTTAGGCATGAAAGATGCGATTTTTTATAAAATATAATCTTTTTCAATGTTTTTTATCAATTTTTCAATGATTTTTGCCCAATTTTCTGCTAATTCTTGGTTTTTGTGTTCGCACATGACTCGAATTTTGTTTTCTGTTCCACTTGCCCGAACAAGCACTCTTCCGTTCTGCCCGAAAAGTTTTTGACACTCTATAACTTTCGCCGAAAGTAAATCGGAATTTAAAATTCTATACTTATCGACGACTTCGACATTTTTAATAATTTGAGGGTAATGTTTAAGGGTAATTAATTTTGAAATAGGCTTATTTGCTTGTTTTACAATGCTTGCAATGGTTAGGGCGGTAAGCACCCCGTCACCAGTCGTTGAATAATGAAAATTTATAATATGACCAGAGGGCTCGCCGCCTAAAGGTGAATTTTTGTTTTTCATCATTTCCACGACATATTTATCTCCCACATCGGCACGCAAAAGATTAATTCCTTGATTTGAAAGTGCTACTTCTAGACCTTTGTTTGTCATACTAGTTCCCACAACGCTTGTCGGATGGGTATATTTTGCCAAAAGGAAAAGAATATCATCTCCATCTAAAATCATGCCTTTTTCATCGCATGCAATAATTCTGTCGGCATCTCCATCGAAGGAAAAGCCTATATCAGCATTGTAGTATTTTACTGCTGAAGATAAAATTTCGGGGAATAGAGCACCGCATTTCACATTGATTTTCTTTCCGTTTTTGCCATTGTTCAAAGCAATGACCTTTGCGCCTAGTTTAGTAAACATTTCTTTTGCTATTGAATAGGAAGCGCCATTTGCGAGGTCAAGGACGATTTTTAAGCCGTCAAGTGAAGAGAAATTTTGATAGATGTTGTTTTTATAATATTTTACAAGTTGAGGGCGAGAGGAATATCTTCCTACTTTGTCGTATCCGATTTCACTTGAATAAAGGATTTTTCTCTCAATTTCGCTCTCCGCTTCCTCTTTAATTTTAAAGCCATCACTGTCAAAGATTTTTATTCCATTGTAATTTTTAGGATTGTGGCTAGCACTTATCACGACTCCAAAATCATAATGTAAAAGCCTTGTAAGATAGGCAATAACAGGCGTGGGAGCAATTCCAATGTCCACGACGTTTATACCGCGACTCATAATTCCACATGCAAAAGAAAGAGTAAGCAGACATCCACTTCGCCTTGTATCTCTTCCAATTAAAATTTTGCCTTTATTGCAAAGCCCGCCTAGACTATTTCCAACTTTATAAGCAATTGAGGGGGAGATGACCTCGCCATAAACGCCTCTAAAGCCGTCTGTTCCAAAATAAATACTCATTTTTCCTCCTCATTCCAATATTTTTTCGCTCCATTTTTTTTGATTTCTTGTCTGACCCGCCCAATCACAAAGTCTTCTTTTTCGACATCTTGTGTAACGGTAGTCCCTGCACAAATATAACTCCCATCTTGAATTTTTAAAGGTGCAATTAAGTTGCAGTTTGAACCTATAAAAACATGATTTCCAACAATAATTTTATGTTTAACTTTGCCGTCATAATTTGCAAAAATAACACCACAACCAATGTTGCAGTTTTCGCCAACTTCACTATCGCCGACATAGGCAAGATGACTTATTTTTGTCCCTTTCCCAATCAAGCTGTTTTTAATTTCGACAAAGTTTCCGATTTTTGCATTTGCACCAATTTTGCAGTTAGGGCGAAGCCTTGCAAACGGCCCGATTGAGACATTATCTTCAATTTGACTTTCTTCGATGACACTGCTATGTAGTTTACAATTGCTTCCAATAATTGAGGATAGAATAAAGTTGTTTGGAAGGAGGGTGGTATTATCGCCAATTCGACAATTTTCGACATGGTTATTTTCGTATATTATGACATTTTTGCCAAATACAACATTTTCTCCTATGTAACAACTGCTTTTGTTTAAAAATTTTGTCATAAT
>CANQBU010000100.1 GCA_947589615.1 uncultured Clostridia bacterium
TAGTCATACCTTCTGCCGAAACTTTTCCTTTACTGTGATTTTCAATTAAAGTGTCTGCTCTGTGACGTGTTTTGCAGTTTTTGCAATCCATTTTTGGGTCGCCAAAATTTTCGATATGTCCTGAAGCCTGCCAAACGGTTGGGTTCATCAAAATTGCAGCATCGATTCCGAAAGTGGTTGGGTCTTCTTGCACAAAGCGTTTCCACCAAGCCTTTTTAATATTGTTTTTAAGCTCGACTCCGATAGGTCCGAAATCCCATGTGTTTGCAAATCCGCCATAGATTTCACTGCCTTGGAAAATAAATCCGCGTGCCTTGCAAAGGTTGACAATTTTGTCCATAGTTGCTTTCATTTCTTTCATAATAAAACTCCTCTATAAAATAATATTAAATTTTTGCGAAAAATGTCGCAAAGGTTAAAATTCTTAAAAATTGAAGAAAATTTGCATAAAATCGTGTTTTTTAACGCTAAAATGCCATAAAAACAAAAAATCCCCACTATTTTTGTAATAGTAGGGGCGTTTTAAATGGACGCTGTTCCACCCTAATTCATGCTTTAATAAGCACCTTAATTATGCCTTTCGCAGACATTTGCGTTAAACTCCGGAGTTGCCAATTCCATCAACATTTAAGTTTCGAAGTAATTGTATAATAAAAACAAATATTTGTCAAGTATTTTTATAATTGATTTTTTTCATCATTATCAAGAAGTTCAATTTTTTCCTTATTTTTCTTATAATCTTCTATTATATCACGTTTGCCAAATGACGACCAAAACAAATAAATGGGAATTAACATTCCGCCCAATAATGCTCCCGAGAAAGAGAAAATATAGTTTTTTCTTAGGTTATAATATTTATCAACTTCCTCTTTAGTTCCTGCTTTGTAAACATAAGAACTGTAATTATTAGTGTCAGGACCTTTTTCTATATTTTTTTGATATTCGTTTTCTGTAATTTCACCGCTTTCTAGAAGTTCCTGTTGAGTCTGTTCATAATAATCTATATATTCTTGTGAATTTTCAAGCGTGGCATAGTCTTTGCTGTATTTATTTGCTAGAATCCCTGCTACGGTCACGCCGCTGGCAAGAGTAAGCACAACAAGACTCGAAATTATACGATGAGTTTTTATTGCTTTTTTGTATTGTTGTTCAGTTTTTATCATGTTTTCTCCTATTAAATTTCACAATTATCTATATTGCTATATTTTTCTAAATCTTTTTTGTATTTCTTTTCCATTGCTGTGGCAATTTCGCTAAGAAAGCCGCTTGCCAGTGTGAGAACAAAGGCACAACCAAAAGAGGCACACATGGAAGTTAGAAAAATATCTTGTTGATTTTTTGTTAGGTTGTAATATTCAATTTGCAGAGGTGTTCCTTCCTTTTTAATAAAAGCATCTTTATCGTCGAGGTCTTTGCATAAGTCGTCATGCTCTTCTTGAGAAATTTCATTGTTTTCCAGTTGAGTGTCGTAAATTTCTGTTTGTTCAGAAACATAATTATCATATTCCATTGCGTCGAGAATTTTGTTGTTTTCCATGCCACCGACCAGTGCGTTAGGAAAACTTATAATAGTGATTGTTCCAGCGACAAAAGCTGCTGCACCCAAAACTTTCCCAATGTTTGATACTAATTTAAAATGTTTTCCTGTTTTTATCATAATTTTCTCCTAAATTTCCTAAAAAAGTCTATAAAAACTGCGAATTAACTCAATAATTTTTAAATTGCGGCGTCGTCTTCTTGATCACCAATAAGAGTTATATCTTCTGATTTATGTTGTGTTGTGACAATTGCTAGGCATGGGCCAAGTCCGGCAAAAACTATAGTGCAGAGTAACGAAAATATGAAATAAACTGGTGAAACGAGTTTTTGTGATTGCAATTTGTTGAAATTGTCAATTTCCTCATCTGTCCCAAAAGAGGTGATATAGTCTTTGTATAAACCCTCATAATTTGAGTTAAGCATTTCATTATAATCTTCTTGAGTAATTTCGCCGGTTTCTAGTTTATTCGAGTATTCTTCGTTTTTTTTGCTTAATACATATTCTTTAAAGGTCTCTGTTTCGTAAAGTTCATTTAATTCTTTTTTAGCATTATTTTCAGTTTGTTTTGATAAAACCATGCCCGTTATAGCTCCTGCTGCTAAAATTGAGGTTAGCCCTAATTTTACCGTAAGAGGTGCTAATTTTAATTTTTTTGAAGTTTTAATCATAATCACCTCTAAATTGGTGTGTTTTCGTCTAGTAAATTTTCTTTTGCATTTTTAAGCTTTTCTTCATAATTCGTTTTGGCTATGCCGGTGAAAAGGACCGAAAGACACGAGATTGCGGCTCCACCCAATAAAGTAAGTCCTACAATCATTAAAGGTTTAAGTTTTTCGCGTTGGGAGTAATATCGATTAACTTGTTCTTCGCTGCCAAATTGTTTTAAGAACGCTTCTTTATCGTTGACCTTTTCCATTTCGGAATCATATTCTTCGTTTGAAATTTCTCCATTATCGAGTTGATTTTGAAGTTCTTCTGATTGAAGTATTTGATATTTGGGATATGCAAGTTCATTATTTATTATCGAATCAGCTTTTTCGCCTATCGAACTCATTCCTATTGCTATTCCCGCGGAGGCAGCAAACAAAAAGAAAGCAGTTCCCACAGATGCTTTGTTATATAATGCTAGTTTTTTTAATTTTCCTGAACTTACAGCCATTTTAATCTCCTATTTATATATATAAATAATATCATAATTTAATATAAAAGTCAATAGCTATTTTTTTTGAATAAGATTGGATTATAACTTTACATATTTCGACTTTTATGATAAAATAAAATGGACAAAGGATATTTTATGAGAATAGCATTTGACATAGATGATACAATAGCAAGGTTTACCGATAAGCTTATTCAATACGCACAAGCTTTTGATAAGCAGGAATCAAAAACTAAAAAAGGTATAGTTGACTATAGAAAGTTTATAACACAAGGAATGTTTGATTGGACTGAAGAAGAGCAGGAAAAATTTCTTGAGAAGGGAATATATAAGTCAATTCCTTTATTACGTCCAGAAACTGAAGCTGTCGGTTTGATAAGAGAGTTAAAAAAAGAGGGAGAAGAGGTATATTTTGTAACCGCAAGGGGACATGATGGCTATTCAAAAATAAGCCAAACAAAAAGATGGCTTAAAGAGCATGACATTCCATATGATAAATTGCTTGCGAAAAACGAGGATAAGTCTAAAGCTATAAAAGAAAATAAAGTTGATATAATGATTGACGACCGCAAGATTTGTTGTGAAATGGCGGAGAAAGTAAATTGTCTGGCAATTCAACCAAAGTCTAAAATAGTTTGGCGGGATAAATATAATACAAGCATGTCTTGGCGTGAAATATATGAATTTTTGCTTGAGAAGAGAAACAAAAAAAGGATTATCGAAAGTTATCCAATTATTATAGATACTGATGTTACAAATGAAATAGATGATGAATTTGCACTTGCATATCTGTTAACTTTAGACAATGTAAATATAGAAGCGATTACGATTGCGCCACACCTCCAATTACTTGAAACTGACATTAATTATCCAAAAAACGTTGAAAAATCATATAAAAAAGCCTTAGAAATCGTAAATTTAACGAAATCTAGCCTTAAATACAAAGTTTTTAAGGGTGCGGAAGGGATTATAGATTATGGTGAATTAGAAGTTTCGGAAGGGGTAAAAAAGATTATTGAAATTTGCCGCAAACATGATAAAGTTGTGTTTATAGGACTTGGCTGCCTCACTAATTTGGCTCACGCCTTAATCCTTGCTCCCGATATTGCCGACAAGATAAAATTATATTCATTGTTAGGTGAAATCACTCCATTAAAGCTTACTCCCGAATTTAATATGTCGGGTGATTTTCCTGCAACGAAGATAGTAATGTCAAAAATTAAAGATAAGACAATCTTTCCAGCGACAGGCTTTTCAAATTTAATTCTTACAAAAGATGAAATAAAATTACATGTTAAGAAAGATAATAAATTGATGAATTTGCTTTACGATGATTTTGTTGATGTGACGGAAAATAAATTTGGCTGCCGATATAAATCCATGTTTGATTTTATATTAATTTATTATCTTATTTGCCCAATAGAATTCAATGAAGCCGAGTGTAAAATTAAGACGGACAGAACACATATTCTATTTAAAAAGGGGAGAGGAACAAATGTCGTATGTTCAATTCGCCCAGATAATCCTCTTGCTGAACTACTCTCACGACTTGAAAATTTTAAAAGCGAGGTGAGTGAATGAATGTAAAATTGTATGCAGTAGGTTCATATAGTGATTTAGAGTTGTCGTTCAAAAAGGTTGAACTTATAAATTGCGACAATATTTTGGAAAAACTCAAATCTTTTACAAATGGTGAAGTTGTGAGTGCAGTTATGGATAAGCCCGTTATGATAGAGCCTGTAAATTTTGGCGAAATGGTCGATTTGAGAAAAAGATGCTCGATTAAAAATAAAATTTATGCTTTTGGCTCAAATGTAAAAAAAATAGACGGCATAGATCTTCAAAATAAAATTTTGAAGGTTGTTCAAAGGGACGGCGAGATACAACTTTTAAAGAACGAAAAACTGAATGAACTTTATGAGGTAGTTGACAAATATAGAGATTTATACAAACCAAAAGATACACCGAAAATGTGGACAAGAGTTACCAAGAATGTATATTTCAAATCTCCTTGGGGTGAATATATTTTTGCTCCAATCGATTCCATGATGTGCGTTGAAAATTTTGCGACACGAGAATTCGTTGTTGTTACAAACACTACTTATCACTCATTGTTTGTAGAACAAGGAGATAAGAAGAAGTTGGACGAAATAGTAAATATTTAATAAAATTTACTAAAAAATCAATAAAAAACTTACAAAATTCGTTAAAATTATAAAAATTATTAAAAAATGAAATAATTTTGAAGGCGTTGGTTATGCTTTTGGGATAAACAAAAAACTGCAGAAAACTGCAGTTTTTAATTTGTCATATATTAATGCGGTGAATTTTAAGCCATTTACTTCATTTCAGCTTCATCTTCATCATTGTTTACGGATTGATTTGTTTGCTGATATTGTTGAATGATTTTTTTACTGTCTGCGTATATTGTTTTACCAAATGGTGATTTAAATGTTGGGTAA
>CANQBU010000101.1 GCA_947589615.1 uncultured Clostridia bacterium
CTGTCATGTATGACATTGAGGAGGCATACTTTAAAAGCAAAATCACCGCAAGCAATAGGCAAATGATTGACACTTGCGATACCTTGATTTGTTATGTTAATGAAAAGTGCAGATATACGAGCGGTGCACTTGCCGCATACAAATATGCAAAGAAAAAAGGCTTACGAATTGTAAACCTTTATTAAATATGTTTTTTTAAAATGATTTATTCAAGGCTTGTCATGGGCGGAATAAATATTTTATCAAATTCTTTTTATTTTATTTTTTTCATAAGGATAGCCCGCCATGTCCATTAAATCTATTTCTTCATTTATGTCAAAGAAAATATATTTTTCCTTTATTTCAATGTGCTTGTCATCGACATCTATTGTAAGATAATATCCGGGGCATTTTAATCCCAAAGTGCCTACGCAGTAAAAATGTTGCCTTCCGTCTGTAAAATTATTCTCCCTATGCTCGTGGCCGAAAAAGACATATTGGGCGTCTTGATTTGCAAACATTTCTTTTCGCGTTTTGAAGGATTTTTCAAGAGGGGAATCCATGACATTTTCATCATTGTCGAAGTTTTCCCAAGCGTAGTGGGTGAAGTAAAGTTTCTTGCCGCCTATTTCAAGCGACAAATCTTTTTGCCAAGTCATGACGATATCTTTGTTTGCCTGAGATAGGAGTTTTGTCATATATTGAAGTTGACCCAGTTTTTCTTCCGAGAATTCTTCCAAATCTACCTTTGGAACATGGTCGCAAACATATACATCATTGTTGCCAATAATTTTTATACAGTCGAGGGTGTTTAAGAGTTCTATGCATTCATTTGGGCGGCTGCAACCTATGCAAACATCTCCCAAAAAAATTCTCATATCGGCATCTTTCCAATCCTCTGTTTGAATAAGCGAAGTCAAACTGTTCAAACTTCCATGCACATCACTAAATACTAAGATTTTCAAATTTCTTCTCCTTTTTTATTTGCTGAGTTCGTGTTCTTCTTGAAAGGTAACTTGATTTTGATCTAAGCATCGCTCGACAAATTCGCAAGTATCCACACGTTTATCAAATCTTGGCAAATTGAAAACTTTTACGCTTTCAAATTTTACATCATAAAAGCCCTTGAATTTTTCGACAATATCTGTTAAAGCCGCTTCAACCGAATTATATTCCCTAAATCCACGATAATATAGCCAAGAATATTCAAACCAAATCCATTTGTCATCTTGTTTATATAAGGCGAAAGTGTGGGTAGGGCCTCCTTCCTCTCGGCTTTTAAATCCCTCCATGAAAAAACATCTGTTTTCTATTCCTGCCTGCTCAAAAAATTCCCGCTCAAGCACGCAAAAATCCCAGCATACACCATATTTGCTTTTGAGGAAATCTTCTCCCAAACGCAGTTTATAATATCTATCCATTTCCTTTTGAAAATTGAAGTTTGGGTCAGAATCGGTGTAAACCTTTTTGCCATAAACAAAGCCATAATTCATATTTTCTTCAAAGTATTTCATTAAGTCTTGAGGCGATGAAATATTGTATTTTTTAAAATCTGTCATAGTTGCTCCTAATTATTTTAAGTTATCTCTAAAGAATTTCTCAATTTTATCAAATGGGATAATTTTTTTGTTGTCATAAAGGTCGGTGTGAACGGCGTTAGGAATAATCATAAGCTCTTTATTGTTGATATAACTACTGTTATCCGTCATGTTTTTATATGCGTCCATTGAGAAATAGCAGGAGTGGGCTTTGTCGCCGTGTATAATCAAGACCGCACTTCTTATCTCGTTTGAATATGACAAGCTTTTTGTGTTTATAAAGGATAGGGAGGAAGTCTTGTTCCAGCCGTTGTTTGAGTTTAGCGAGCGTTTGTGGTAGCCACGCTTTGTTTTATAGTAGTCATAATAGTCTTTGACAAAGAAAGGAGCATCTTCAGGAAGGGGATCGACCACACCGCCGCCAAGTTCATAAGAGCCATTCTCAAAATCTTTTATTCGCTGCTCGTTTAATTGCTTTTTCTGGGCATATCTTCCCTCCTCATCAAGGGCGTCAAAGTAGCCGAAAGCATTAACTCTTGACATATCATACATTGTCGAGCAAACTGTCGCTTTAATTCGCGTGTCGATTGCGGCAGTATTAAGTGCCATTCCGCCCCAACCGCAAATCCCGATTATGCCTATTTTTTCTCTGTCAACATTTTTTCGAGTTGATAAAAAGTCGACTGCCGCCTGGAAATCCTCTGTGTTGATATCTGGACTTGCGACATATCTTGGCATTCCGCCGCTCTCGCCAGTAAATGAAGGGTCAAAGGCGATTGTTAAAAATCCACGTTCCGCCATTTCTTGTGCGTAAAGCCCAGACGCTTGCTCCTTGACCGCACCAAAAGGGCCACAGACCGCAATTGCCGGCAAAAGCCCCTCGACATTTTTTGGTGTATACATGTCGGCGACCAAAGCTATTCCAAATCGGTTTTGAAACTTGACTTTTTCATGGTTTACCTTTTCACTTTTGGGGAAAGTCTTATCCCATTCTTGAGTTACATTTAATTCTTCCATTTTACCTCCTAATAATAGACTGAAATCTCTCATTTTCACGATTTATCCAAACTAATTATACACATATTTTTCTTTTTAACCAAATAAATGAAAATAAATTTTTTCAGTGCGACAGAAGAGCAGGTGATAAGTCAAAGAAAAAAGCGGCTAATTAAGCCACCTTTTATTTTAATAGTTATTATGTTCATATATCTCTTCAGCAATTTTTGCACCGATTGGTCCCGCTACAAGGAAGCCATAAGAGGAGGCTAGTTTTGCACCTCTTGAAGAGCCTTTACCTGAATAATGCTTTTTTGAGTCTTTAGAATTATTTTTAGAACTTTCATTTTTGCCATACGATTGCTTACGTTGTTTATCTACTTCTTCCTTAGATTGCAATATATCTTTATCGTCTTCAGCCCTTAGTGACGCAAGGACTAGGTCACCTCGAGCGGTTTTTAACAAGCAATCACTGCTGCAATTATCTTTTTCGCCTAAGGAAAGATCAAAGTCATGAAGGACTTTTCCTTTTGAATCTATTACGCCCCAAGATTCTCCCTTGCGAACAAGGAAACGGGCAGTGCCATTATTATTAATACCTGAATTTTTAAAGTCAATCTCCTCAATTCCGGCATCTGTAGATAGAACAATCGAATCACTTGGCGCATAGTAAACACCAACACCTTTATCTTCGGTCAATTTGAATACGCCGACATTACCGCTATAATATTCTTGATGCATAGGCTGAAGCTCTATATTTTTTGCACTTGCAATAGTTTTGTCTTCGCCTGCTTTTACAAGTTCTGTTCTTCCGTTTCTTATTAAGTAAATTTTATCTTTATAGATTTTGCGGTCATAAAAACTGCAAATTTCATCAATCTTTCCAGAATAAACTCCAATATCATTTAGTTTATCTTCGCTAACTCTATAAACTTTGGTCTGGTTTTTCTCCTGATTATAAATGGCGACAAACCCAGAGCCGTTAGTATAATCAACTGTATCGCCTTCTTCAAGTTGAATTTTAACAGGCGCGAATTTTGCAGAATTTGCAATGTATGCCGTGTTTGTTTTTTGGTCTAAAACAAGGCAAACTCCTTTATGCTTTACTACTGCATTTTTAAAAATGTTTTTATCAAGAGTAAACGGGAAGACTTCCTTTCCCATGCTGTTTATAACGCCCACTTTTCCACTTTCGTCATATGAAATAATAGTATCCGAGTCTATATATTCAATAAGTTGATATGGAAGTTTTTCAATTCTGCTTTCAGTATCAATCAGATATAAATCGTTTGACTTAGTTGCTCCGTATAAGTCCGAAGCATAATGAGTCAAAGGTTCAATGTTTCCGCTTTCCATGTCCATTTTTGCAAATTCACCATAAAAGCGAGTGTCTGACCAGTTTGTGCCTGCTATGGCTTCTGTTGGGGTTATAAAGATAAGTTTTTCAAATTGAACATCTGGATTGTCGGCAGCATAAAATACATCTCTTCCATTTTTCCCTTTTGCGATTAATAATTTGGCTTTTTTAGTGTCAACTTTTACTTTGTCCATTCCGCAGTAAAACGCTTGACCAAGCGTTTTTTTATAAGGATATATCTTTTTCCCAAGATATTTTTCTTTCATTTTTTCCCTTTTCCCCTTTCATAATTATTATATCCCTTAAATTTTAATAAGTCAATATTAATTTTAGAAATTTTTGTTTAAACAGTTAAAGTAGATATTTATCTTGATTGGCGAGGTAGAAGTAAATTTACTATCCTTTTATATTTGTTTGATAGCTTTCTTTTTCAACTATATTTTGTTCTTCTGCATTTTCTTTTTGCGAGATCTCGCTTTTTGTAAAGTTCTCTTGTTTCATATGCTTAAAAAGTAAAATCAAAGTTACAAGAGATATAATTGCTGTTAATAAATCACTTATAGGGGCTGCCCAATAAAATGGATAAATTGTGTTAGTTAAAAGGGGCAAGAGAATGGTCAGTGGAACAAGGAAAATTAAATCTCTAAACATTGCAATCAAAGTCGATTTGACGGGGCTTCCAATAGCTTGAAAGAATATTGATGTGGCTTTTGTCAGGCAGGTAAGAAGAATAAAGCCCAGATAAATCCGAAAGATAAGCATTCCAAATTCAGGGACTTCTGAATAGCCGAAAATTGCCAAAATGTATTGTGGACAAGCTTCGAACAAAATTGTTGAAACTATGCCTACAATGAATGTTGAAATCATTATGTATTTGAATGCCTGCTTGACTCTGTCATACTTTTTCGCGCCATAGTTATATCCCAAAATGGGTTGACCGCCCGATGCAATTCCAATTGCGATACTGACGACAATTCCAAACACCTTGAAGGCAATTGTCAAAAGCCCTATTGCGGCGTTATCATCGGGGAGATAAATGTTTAAGATATTATTTGTGACAATGGAAATAATGACAATTGAAATTTGGGTGAGAAAACTTGAAATTCCAAGCCTTAAACTCGACCATAAAAGTTTAAAGTCGGGGATAAAACTTTTAAAAAGAAGTTTGAAGTTTTTGGATTTAAAGAAATATGCCGCACTTAAAATAAAGGTGATAAGTTGCCCTAAAAAAGTTGCTAGTGCCGCACCGTTCATTCCCATTTTGAAGGCGTAGATAAA
>CANQBU010000102.1 GCA_947589615.1 uncultured Clostridia bacterium
TATCTTGCTTTTAGAAAGTGTGAGTATTTTTTTCTTTATTAATTGCCCTTGTCCTTTTGCCGTCGAATTTAACAAAATGTAGTCGCAATTTTCCTTTTTTAGTGAAGGCGCAATAGCTCTCACTCTCGCTTCGTCCGCCATATCTATTTTGTTAAAGACATACAATATAGGCTTGTCCTGTGATAGTTTTGAAAGGCTTGGATTAATTGAAGAAATGGGGGCTCTACTGTCCAGAACATACAAAACTACGTCGATATTTTTAAGTTTTTCCTTTATCTCGGCAAGCGCTTTCTTCATATGCCCTGGAAACCAATTTATCTTCATTACTCCTCCTTATTTAAATCGGGTCGTCTTTCATTTGTGATTTGCCTGCTTTTCTCCCTTCTCCACTTTTCAACCTCTTGATGATTTCCCGAAACAAGCACTTCGGGAACTTGCAAGCCCATAAAAACTTGAGGTCTTGTGTATTGAGGATATTCCAAATTATTTGACGAAAAACTCTCTTCATTGAGGCTATCGCGAGAAATTACCCCATCAATAAATCTTGAAAGGCAATCTATTATCACCATTGTAGGAAGTTCACCTCCCGTCAGCACATAGTCACCAATTGAAATTTCCTTTGGCTTTAATAGGTCTATCACTCTTTGGTCAACACCTTCATAGTGGCCGCAAATAAAAATTAAATGCTCCTCTTTTGATAAGTCTTGGGCAAGAGTTGGACTTAATTTCTCACCGCTTGGGCTTGCAAAAATTATTTTTGCCCTCTCGCTTAAAACGCTTTGAACGGCATCATAAATAGGCTGAACAGTCATAAGCATTCCCGCTCCGCCACCAAACGGATAATCGTCACATTTTTTATGTTTATCAGAAGAAAATTGACGAATATCTATAATATTTATCTTTATTATTCCGCTTTCCTGCGCTCTTTTCAGTATACTTTCCCCTAAATAACTAAAACTTTCAGGAAATAATGTCAAAATATCAATTATCATATTCTGACCTCTAGCAATTTTTTGCTGTCCGCAACCAGTCTTTCGCCCTGTCTTTTAAATACATCTTTCACAAAAGGAACTTCATATTTTCTGCCATTGCATTCCATAATCAAAATATCGCTTGCACCATAGTTTACAATGTCGAGAATTTGACCCACAAGCTCACCATTTTCGTCATAAATCACCATTCCAACAAGGTCATCAACTAAAAATTCTTCCTCTTCCTTTGATTTTTCAAGCAATTCTTTATCAACCTTAATCAATTTATTTCTGAGTAGTTCTGCATCATTTCGAGTGTTTATTTCTTCAAATTTTATATACAAAAAGCCTTGTCGAAAAGATGTATGCTTTATATGCATAACCTTATCCCCGACAAGACATTCTGTCATAACATCAAAAACTTTTGCCACATTCGTATAAGATTGCGCTTTGACTTCGCCCTTTATGCCCTGTGGCTTGACAATTTTTGCAATCTCAATCACTCTTTATCTCCAAATTTTACAAAAACTCTTTTGTTTTGTCTTGAAGAAATTGATTTTACGATTGTTCTTATGCTTTGGGCGATTTTTCCCTTATGGCCAATAACTTTGCCCATATCTTCTTCGGCGACATTGACCTTGATGACTATTTCACCATTTTCCTCCGCCTCTGTTATAGTAACAGCCTCTTTATCTGAAACTAGGCTTTTTACTATATATTCAACTACTTCTTTCATTATCTCTCCTTATTTCTCGATAACGCCACTCTTTACAAGAAGTTGTTTTGCTGTTTCAGTTGGAGTTGCGCCATTTTTAAGCCATTTTTTTGCCTTATCTGCATCAATTTTAATCTCTGCTGGGTCTGTAAGTGGATTATATGTCCCTATAACCTCAATGAATCTTCCATCTCTTGGAGCCCTTGAATCAGCAACGATTACTCTGTAAAAAGGTGCTTTCTTATCTCCCATTCTTGTAAGTCTAATTTTTACTGCCATTTTTTCCTCCTTAAAAATTTTATATAAAATTATCTCTCGATAATGTTATACCATACTAAAATTTGTTTTTAAATTTGCCGCTTTTAAGCTGTTTCATCATTTCTTTGGTCTGCTCAAATTGCTTGAGAAGTTGATTTACCTGTTGAATAGTCGTTCCGCTTCCTTTTGCAATTCTTGCCCTTCTGCTTGCCTTTATTATCTCAGGATTTTTTCTCTCCTTTGGCGTCATAGATTGAATAATTGCCTTATTGACAAATATCTGTTTCTCGTCAATGTCGAGATTTTTTATCTTACCCCCTAATCCCGGAATCATTCCAAGAAGGTCTTTGATATTTCCCATTTTCCTGACATTTTCAACTTGTGCAAGATAGTCATCAAATGTAAAAGAATTTTCTCTGAACTTCTTCTCCATTTCCTTGGCTTGTTCCTCAGTGACTGCCTCTTGTGCCTTTTCAATAAGCGAAAGCACATCACCCATACCTAAAATCCTGCTTGCAATTCTGTCAGGATAGAAAGGTTCAAGGTCGCCAATTTTTTCTCCAACACCGCTAAACTTTATAGGTTTTCCCGTGATCGCCTTAATCGATAATGCCGCACCGCCTCTTGTATCGCCATCGAGTTTCGTGAGGATTATACCGCTTATGTCAAGGTCGTCATTAAAAGCTTTTGCAACTGTAACCGCATCTTGACCCGTCATTGCATCGACGACAAGCAAAATTTCTGTCGGCTTAACCTCTTTTTTGATGTTTTTGAGTTCTTGCATAAGTTCTTCGTTTATATGAAGTCTTCCCGCAGTATCAATAATGACCGTATCAAATCCCTGTTTCAGTGCATGGGCAACACCCTCTTTTGCAGTCTTTACAGGATTTTGTGTTCCCCTCTCAAAAACTTCAACATTTGCCTGTTTTCCCACAACTTGAAGTTGGTTTATTGCCGCTGGTCTATAAATATCACAGGCAACCAGCAAAGGTCTTTTCCCCGACTTCTTTAAATATGCACCCAGTTTTGCGCACATTGTGGTTTTTCCCGCACCTTGAAGTCCACACATCATTATTATCGTAGGTGGTGATGGCGACACCGCAAGTTTTTGATTGTTTGAACTCATTAAAAGTGTAAGCTCATCTCGGACAATCTTGATAACCTGTTGTGCCGGCGTTAAACTCTTTAACACCTCATCTCCGACCGCCTTCTCGGAAACGGTTTTTACAAAGTCCTTCGCAACCATATAGTTTACGTCCGCTTCAAGCAAGGCAATTCGAACCTCTCTCATTGCATCTTTGATTTCAAGTTCGGTTAGTCTTCCCTTTTTGGTCAATTTGGAGAAGATATGGTTAAATTTTTCTGATAGTGATGAAAAAAGTGCCATTCGTTTCCTCCCTTTAAGTAGATTTTTTCAAGTTTTCAATCTCTTCTTCAAGCGCCTTCATTTTGGAAACGAAATTGAGTTTCTTCTCATAAGAATACAATTTTTTCTCCGCCTTGGTTATCCCATCCATTACTGCCTGCCTTGAAATATTTAAGTTTTCGGCAATCTCGGTCACCGTAAAGTCATCAATTAAATAACTCTCAATAACTCTCCTTTGCCCTTCACTTAAAAGAGGACCATAGGCATCATACAAATTCGCTAAAAAGATGTTTTCTTCTACCTTCATAATTCTACTTTGTAAAGCATTTTTACTTTACAAGCTATATTCTAACACAATACAAAATTTATTGCAAGTGTTTTCAATAAAATTTTTAAAATTATTTAAGGCATTAAATTCGTTATTATAAGGTTATTTACTTCATAATATTTAGGATTCAAAATAACTCTATTAGCACTTTTTTTGATTAAAACATTTTCCTTTATATATTGATTATAATACTGATTTTTTTCTATATCATAATTCAACTTTTTCAAATAGGAAATATCAATTCCCTTAAAACATCGAAGTCCAAGCATAATGTGTTCTTCAATTTTCTCCTCATCGCCTAAATATTCTTCCATTATATGCTTGTGATTATAAAAATCGCTTAGCTTTTCTCCGCAAGCCCATCTCTTCCCGTCAATATATGAATGAGCCGACAAGCCAAAGCCAATGTAAGGCTTATTTGTCCAATATTTTATATTATGTCTACTCTCAAATCCCTTCTTCGCAAAGTTTGAAACTTCGTATCTGTAAAATTTATTTTTCTCCAAAAATTCAACTATTTCTTCATAAAACTTGGCACACTCATCATCGCCGGGAAGTAAGTCGGGATTTTTATCAACCATTTGTTTTAGCGGAGTATTCTCCTCAATTTGAAGCATGTATGAAGAGATATGCTTCACGCCAAGTTCTATTAGTTTACTTAAAGTTTTTATATATTCATCACTAGATATTGTAGGAAGTCCAATCAACAAGTCACAAGATATGTTATTAAAATATTTTTTCGCAAGTTTTATTTTTTCTATTGCCTGCGACGAATCATGGCGTCTTTCGATAAATTTGAGGCTTTCATCATTCAAACTTTGAACACCAATCGAAAGTCTATTTACTCCATTTTCTTTATAGCAAAGGAGTTTTTCTTCTGTCAGAGAATTAGGATTTGCCTCCAATGTTATTTCACAATTTTTGTGAAGTTTATAGTTTGTCTTTATTGCTTCTATGAGTTTTTTAAACTGTTCTGTAGATAAAAGGCTAGGCGTCCCGCCACCAAAATATACGGTGTCGACCACCCTCTCATTTGAACGTGCAAAAAAAGAAATATCCTCTCTTAACACACTGAGATATTTCTCTTTTTCTTCTTCGCTTGCGACAAACGAATTGAATGCACAATAGTTACACTTGCTTTCGCAAAATGGCAAGTGAATATAAATCCCTAGCATTATTTATCCTCGTCATCAAGTTTCAATATTGACATAAATGCTTCTGAAGGTATTTCTACCGAGCCTATCTTTCTCATTCGTTTCTTCCCCTCTTTCTGCTTTTCGAGAAGTTTGCGTTTTCTTGTTATATCCCCGCCATAACACTTCGCAAGCACATCTTTCCTCATCGCCGATATTGTTTCTCTTGCAATTATTTTGCCGCCTATCGCTGCTTGAATAGGA
>CANQBU010000103.1 GCA_947589615.1 uncultured Clostridia bacterium
TTTTATTATATATTGCGAATAAAGCCACGACCATAAAAATAGCTAAAATTGGAAAAATAAGTAATTCAATTGTGAAGCTATTAGCATAATCTTTATCTATTAAAGGAATAACAAATACAAAAATAGTTATAGCAAAAGCAAAAACTGTTAATAGCGCCATAATAATTTTAGCAATTTTACTATACGCAAAAACAATTGTATTTGCCTCTTTAGAAGGAGTATTAACTTTTAACATAAATAATGATGCAATAATAGACATTATAATTATCGTGATAATATTACTTATGTTCATATTTACCTCCTATATTTTTTATAAAAATATTATATCACAAATGGATAAGCATTAATAAATAAATTTGTAATAATTATATAACATTTTCTTTTAAAATATCGTTATTTCGTTGTTAACTTTATTGTAAAAGTTAAAAATCATTATTTTTTATACTTGAATATTCCTTTATATTTCCTTTTAAATCCGATATTTTTAATGGCTCTTTTAAAGAGATATTTAATAAATTTAAATCATAACGCAAGAGTAAAATTTGTTTAACTTTGGCAAGGATTCTTTTTTCTTCAATATCATTATAATTATACGAATCCATAGCACTATTAAAAATATATTCTAATAAATAAACATTATCAGGACTTTGTTTTTCAAAAATAGTTGCAATATTGTCCGCTACAATATAGGGAAAGTTTTTTAAATAATTCCTTCTATAAGAATCTCCAATAGTATCTTTTTTCGGATTACCTAACATTATATCTTCGGGTAATTTATCTACAACTCTAACTATTACTTTATCATTTTTCTTCATTTTAAAAATCCTTTCTTACTTAATACATTATATTACTTATTTAACCTATTTACCAGACTTTTAAGGTTATTATCGTTTTAAATGGGAAAATTATATTGGTGATAGATATGATTAATAATAATTTAAAATGGTGTAGAGAAGAATTGGAAATGACTCAAGAAGAACTTGGTTATGTTTTTGGAGTTAGTAGAAAAACTATATCAGGTTGGGAAACTGCAAACGATCCAATACCATTTAATAAGTTAATTAAGTTTTGTAATCTTTATCACTATTCATTAGATTTTGTTTTAGGTCTTACAAGAAATAATGATAAAAATAATATCGAAATTAAAGTAGATAAAAAGGAAATAGGGAACAAATTAAAAGAATTAAGAAAAAGTTTAAATTTATCTCAACAAAAATTTGCAAGTAAATGTGGATTATCACAAACTACATATAGCCATTATGAAACAGGATTTAATCTTATTACTACAATGACCGCATATTCAATTTGTAAAACTTATAAAATCTCTTTAGATTGGTTATGTGGTAGAGAAAAGTAAAAAAATACTAATTATTATAAAAAAGTTTACCTTCTTCTTTATAATGTTTTGCTTTAGATTCTAACTCTTTTGGAATATCTAAATCATCATAAGAGTTATTATTTTCACAATAATAATTTGCAAAAGTTTCATATAACACTTGTGGATCGGTTTTATTTTCTTTTAACATATCGATAATAGCATTTCTAATTGGAGATATTTTAATTCCATTATCTTCAATAAAAGGAATGTTTTTTATATCTTTTACGATAAAACATTTGATATAAGGTAAATTAAAATCTTCTTCGGAATATACATAAATTTGACGCCTAAAACCACCATTAGAGTAACCTAAAATATCGGCTGAACTTTCTAAACATACGATACAATTTAAGTCTTGCAATAATACTTTTGCTACATCATAAAAAGTTAATAATCGTGCTTGATTATTTTTTTCGGATGCATAATTCCAAATACTTTTATTAATATTTTCACTCATTTTTATCATCCTTTCTTTCAAAACTTTTTTAAATTAAATAACAAAAACTTTTTTAAAAATATTTAATTTTAATATCAAAAATTTTAGCTTTTTTTACTGAAAATACAATAAAAAATTTACAACAGGATATAAGGATGCACCACGAAACCCTTTATTTTAAGAAAATAAAAGGAATTTCGTGCACCATAACCTATTTCGCACTTGCGAAATGTAATACATTTTTTTAATTTTTGTATTACAAAATAATAATTATTTTCCTAAAGTTAACTAAAAAATTGTATATACAAATGTAATACAAACACCATTTTTTAGGAAAAATGAATTTTTTAATTTTTTCAAAAATTTTTACTTAAAATTGTAATTTGTTAAATCAAATTTTTCTAAATTTGGTCTTATCATTTTTATAATTTCTTTTAAATTTTCTAAAATTTTTTCGTTAGATATTTTTTCATTTTCTATTTGCTCAATTAAATCAGCAAGTACACCTTTACAAGCAAAAGCATTCTTTCTTTTTGACTCAATATTTTCTAAAATATCGAAATAAAATTTTTGATAATTTTCTAATTTACTTTGATAATTTTTTACTGAATTATCTTTGCTACTACTCCAGTTAATATCAGCTTGATTATACCCTGCAAGTAACATTAATTTTTCTAAACTTAAATCTAAATTACTAGCAATACTTTTTAAAAAAATAACATTAGGTTTTTTTCTTTTATTAGATTCAATTCTTGATAATTCGGCACAATCTATATTCGAAATTTTAGCAAGTTTTCTTTGCGAAATGTTTAATTCTTCTCGTTTATTTTTTATAAGATCTCCTAAATTCATAAACAACTTTTCCCTTTCTTTATGCAAGAAATATAACATTTAATATTGTAAAAGTCAATACAATTTTTATTTTATGTTGACATTTACAACGCTATATGCTAGACTAATCACTAAGTGATATAAAAATCACTGAAAGGGGGCAAAAAAATTACACCACTAGAAGTTCCAAATAACATTTGGAAAGATAAAAATATTTCCTTCGAGGGAAAGCTAATATATAGCTATATCTATTCTAAAGGATTAGATAAATTAATTATCAATCTAAATGTTGGGGAATTACAACAAACATTAAGAATAAGCAATCAAGGGCTTAAAAAAAATCTTGAAAAAATGGAATCATTAAAGTATCTACTATATAAAGAGTACGATACAGGAATGTATACCATATCCCTTCTAAAAAAGTAAGAAACATTTAGAAGGTTGGTACAGTAAGATTAAGGGCTTATGTTAGTACCTTTTCTATTAAGAAATAGAATAAATTAAAAAATTAAAAAGTGGTAAACCACAGGGGTAACTTTGACTTTTTTTACTTATTTAGAAAAGATAATTACATATTCTTTTAATTAAAAGGGGGTAATCAATGAATGAAAGAGAGATTTATGAGTATTTAAAGAAAACTAGCTTTATAGATGTATTAAATATTATTTTAAAGCAAACTAATGATAATTTAAGTAGCGATCATAATTATTTAGATACATATTATACTGCTAAAGATTTATATAGATTATATCCTAATGTTTTCTCAAAATATAAATTAGAAAAATATATTAAAAATGAAAATCTACCTGTATTTAAAAATGGCAAAGATAGATTATTCTTAAAATCTAAAGTAGAAGAATGGCTAAATAGGAAAAGCAATTCTTTTTTTGTTTCTTCTAATGACTAAAAAAATGCCGTCTCATATTACCTTTGAAAAAGGTAAATATAGATTACGATATAAAAAATCTAAAAAGTATCCGTATGAAATAAATCAATATTTTAATACATTAGGTGAAGCCATTAAAGCTAAAGAAGAATATCTAGCTAAAATTACATTAAACATTTTTAATGTTTATGAAACTAAAAATATTTCATTTTCCGAATTTTGTGATTATTTTTTAGATTGGTATAAAAACAAATCTAAAAGACCTAGTCATAATACTTTAAGAGGTTATACTTCTAAAATCAACCGTCTAAAAGAACTTTTGGGAAATGTTAATTTAGCGGATATTACTACTTATCAAATTGAGTTAATTCTTGCTAAAGAAAAAAATAGATTCAAATTTTCTAATGGTAAATCACACGAAACTATTAGTGCCCATACTATTCATCATGAATATACTATGTTAAGAATGATATTTAATAAAGCTTATGAATGGAAATTTATTAGTGAGAATCCAATTCAAAATGTGGAAGAACCTTATTTTGAAGAAAAAACTATTGAAGTACCTGAATATGAAGAATTAGAAACTATTGAAGAACAAATATTAACAGCACCAATTCGTGAAAGATGTCAATTTCTTTTGGCATTTTATACTGGTATGCGGGAGGAAGAAGTTTGTGGAGTACATATTGAAGATATTGATTTTATAAAAAAGAATGTTAAAGTTAAAAGAGCAATCGTTCAAGATTCTTTTACTAAAAAATATATTGAAGATAAAACCAAATCTCAAACAAGTGTAAGAACTATTCCTTTACCGAATAAATTTTTTTCAGTTTTAAATGAATATTATAAATATCGTGATAATCTAATCGAATATTTAAAAATTAAAACTGAAGGTAATTATAAAGAAATTCCTAATATCTTTTTAAATAAAGATGGGGATTTTTATAGACCTAATAGATTATCGAGAATGTGGGCTAAATTTGCTAAAGCTAATAATATTAAATTAACTTATCATGGATTAAGACATTATTATTTAACCAACCAAATGAATTATAATGATAACTTATCTCCTAGAGATGTTCAAGAAATAGCGGGACACGCTAATATTAAAACTACTTTTAAATATGTTCATCCTAGCGAAAAAAGAATAAGTGATAATGCTACGAATCTATTTTCTAAATTTTCTAAAGAAGAATTATACAAAGATAATGAAAACACATTAACAATTCCTATAAACCATATTGCAACAATTATTTTAGGTAAACCAATTTTAACTAATGCGGAAGATTTACAAATTACATTATCAGAATTAAGTGATGATAAAGTAGATTTATTTAATATTTCCACTGTTATGGAAAAATGCAAAGAGTATTTAGAAAATAATTATCCATCATTAAAAAGGATTACTAATTATTCGGATATTATAAAAGATAATAAAGAACTTATTAATAAATTAAAAATAGATTATGGAAATTACTTTGAAGTTGAAAAATTAAA